>JAGWUO010000224.1 GCA_028868395.1 Cytophagales bacterium
ATCGCCTGCGGCGATAACCTTCATGAAATGTTCAAAAGCACATAAAAAATGGGGCCTCAGCCCCATTTTTTATTCAAACTTTATTCTTTGTGCTTTATGCTCTATTCTTTAAATGAAGAAATTTAAACCCCTTCCGCCACCACTTCCTTCACACCCGGAACCATACGCGTTAATAGCGCCTCGATACCTTGTTTTAGGGTCATCGTAGAAGATGGGCAGCCAGAGCAAGAGCCTTGTAATAATACCTTTACTTGTCCTGTTGCCTCGTCAAATGAGTGGAAAGTAATTGCACCTCCATCGGATTCTACCGCTGGGCGAACGTATTCATCTAGGGCTTGTTTGATTTGCTTGATGGCTGGTGTGTCGTTAGACTGATCGTCAGCGATTGTTGCTTCTGGTAAAGAGAAAACAGGCCTTTTCTCCTCGAAATATTTCTTTAAATAGGTCTTGATCCCGAATAACTCATCTTCCCAAGCCACTGACTCGGATTTTGTTAAGGTGATGAAGTTGTTTGTGATGAAAACGCGAGATACGAAATCAAATCCAAATAAAGCAACCGCCAATGGAGAGTTTTTCTCCTTCGTTAATCCATCTGCTGGTTGGGTATAATCGAATGACATCCCTTCCGGTAGCAATTCCATATTGAAGACAAACTTCATGGAATGTGGATTAGGGGTCGATTCGGTATAAATATGGATAGTAGTCGAAGTGTTCATTCCAATGTATTTAAAAGGAGGGGTATTTTAATTTCTAGAACAAAGGTACGGCCTATTTGGTTTCCAAAAAACAAAAAAACCCGGCATTTTCATGCCGGGTTCTCTATGTTAAGCGAGTGAAATTACTCAGCCTTAGCTGCTTTTTTCGCTGGGGCTTTTTTCTCTGCTGCTGGAGCTGCTGCTTTTTTCGCAGGAGCTTTCTTAGCTGGAGCCTCCGCTGCTGGAGCTGCTTCTACTGCTGCTTCTGCTACTGGTGCTGGAGCTGCTTTCTTAGCTGGAGCTTTCGCTGGTGCATCTGCAGGAGCTGCATCAGCTGAAATAGGTAATACGTGAACGAATGAACGTCCTTTGAAACCTTTTTGGAACTTAACAACACCATCAGCTAAAGCGAATAATGTGTGATCTTTTCCGATTCCTACGTTTAAGCCAGGATTGTGAGCAGTACCACGTTGACGAACGATGATATTTCCTGCAATGATTGCTTGACCTCCAAATAACTTAACGCCTAATCGTTTTGAATGTGATTCGCGACCGTTTTTGGATGACCCGGCGCCTTTCTTATGTGCCATGTTATTATTTATTTATGCGTTCCGAAGAATCGCTTAGTTTAAGACTTATTTTACCCTTATTTAAGATTGATTGATTCAATCAATACTTTCGTCAAATCTTGACGGTGACCATTCATTTTTTGGTAGGTCTTTCTACGCTTTTTCTTGAAAACTAAAACTTTCTCGCCACGAACGTGAGCAACAATTTTAGCTGTAACAGTGGCTCCAGCTACTGTGGGAGCTCCTACGGAAATTTTTCCGTCATTGTCAACAAGTAATACCTTGTCGATAACCAGTGCAGCGCCTTCTGCTCCCGCTAAACGGTGAGTGTATACAGAACGGTCTTTTTCTACTTTAAATTGCTGCCCGGCAATTTCTACGATTGCGTACATTTTTACTGTATTTAAGTGAAACAATCCCACGAGGCTAGTGATTCAAGACAAATGAAAAACTTTTAAAAGCCTTTTAAATGGGGGTGCAAATCTAAAAATTAATTCGCTTAATAGCAAACACTATTCATAAATAAATTCTCCGTAAGGGCTGCTGATGGTCAGCTTCTTAGTCGCTGAGGCTTCTACGCGGCCCACGATTTGGGCAGGAATACCAAAGGACTGGGAGATGCGGATAATTTCATCCGCGTGTGCTGGATTCGCATAAACCTCTAAGCGATGGCCCATGTTGAATACTTGGTACATTTCTTTGAAGCTGGTTCCGCTTTCTTTTTGGATCAAATCAAACAGCGGTGGAATCGAGAATAAATTGTCCTTTATCACGTGCACATTGTTGACAAAGTGCATCACTTTCGTCTGCGCCCCACCGGAACAATGCACCATTCCGTGCAAATGAGGACGTAATTCCGTTAATAAAGCCTTCACAACCGGCGCGTAGGTACGCGTAGGGGAAAGGATTAATTGACCTACGTTTAAAGGAGTTCCAGGAACCGCTTCCGTTAAGTTGCGTGAGCCGGAATACACTAAATCCGAAGGAACGGATGGGTCAAAGCTTTCTGGGTATTTGTTCGCCAGGTATTTACCCAACACGTCGTGACGTGCAGAAGTTAGGCCATTGCTGCCCATTCCACCATTGTACGTGTTTTCATAATTCGCTTGGCCGTCTGAGGCTAAGCCGATAATCACATCGCCCGCTTGGATATTGCCGTTTGAAATAACGTCCGAACGCTTCATGCGACCAATAACCGTACTGTCTACTATGATCGTGCGCACTAAATCGCCCACGTCTGCCGTTTCGCCGCCGGTCGAATAAATGCCGATGCCGTTGTCGCGTAGCATTTGTAAAACCTCTTCGGTCCCATTGATGATTTCGGCGATGACCTCGCCTGGAATTACGTTTTTGTTACGACCAATGGTGCTGGAAAGCAGCATTTGGTCTGTGGCGCCCACACAAATTAAATCATCCGTGTTCATCACCACGGCGTCTTGTGCGATACCGCGCCATACGGAGATGTCACCCGTTTCTTTCCAGTATAAGTAGGCCAAAGAAGACTTCGTCCCCGCCCCATCCGCGTGCATAATGTTGCAATAGTCCGCATCACCGCCCAAGATATCTGGGGAGATTTTGCAGAATGCCTGCGGAAAAAGACCTTTGTCTAAGTTCGCAATGGCTTTGTGAACATCTTCTTTCGAGGCAGAAACACCTCGTTGCATGTAACGGTCTGACGACATCGTGTGATCTATTTTAGGATAGTTTTAATTGGGCAAATTCTTTGGCAAAATAGGTCAAAATGACCTGAGCTCCGGCGCGCTTCATCGAAAGCAAGCTTTCTAACATCGCTTTTTCGCCATCGATCCAG
>JAGWUO010000225.1 GCA_028868395.1 Cytophagales bacterium
CAAGGTATTCGCGCTGGTCTAGCTTGGAATACAGAAGTAGCCGCATTAGTCCGTCAGCACAATGACGCGAATGTACTTTGTCTTCCTGTTCGATTTATTTCCCTTGAAGAGGCGAAAGCGTGTTTACAGGTATTTTTAGATACGCCTTTTGAAGGTGGTCGTCACCAAGGCCGTGTGAACAAAATTTCTTGCTGTTAAGCTATTTCTTTTTGTACAACTTAGGACTAACGAGCTCATATTGCTGTGTGAGAGAAGGTAGGTGTTGCCCAATTTTGGAAAAGTAACCCTCTGAATCATAGATATAGGTAGGCTGATCTTTGTTGAAATATTCCTGTACTATGATGACATTTTTATACGTGTTCAATTGGCTTAATAGGGGTTTCGCTAATTCCCAGTTGACAAAAGGGCCAGCCATTTGATTATATAAATACTCCTCCATCTCTGGGCCTAAAATGAGTAGCTTCTCCTGGTTAATGGAAAGACGTCTCGGTTTAGCCATATTAGGTGCGTCTAGCTGGTAGGTTAACACTACTGAACCCACTAAGGTCCATAAAATCAGTTCACGTTGCCAATTCTTTTTGATCAAATAAAAGAGGTTAATCCCCAGATAGGCGAATGGTGGCAATAAGAAAACGAAGTTAATTCGATGATAAGCCGGGAAATTCGTCACCGCTATCAGGCTGAAAAACAACCAAATTAGTGTCGTTTGCTGTGCTTTCTGTGCGTGTGCTCTGATTTTAGGATTTCCTACCACTTTGTAAAGCCCAAACAATCCAAAAACGATAGCTGGCGAATAAAATAACACGACTTTTTTGGCCTCTTCAGCTGAAATTAATTGAAATTCAAAAGCTGAATTTTGGAAAACTTGGATTAAATCTGATAGGTTTCCACGGAACGAAAATACGATGGAGGTGATGGTCAGCACAATCAGGTAACCGATAATAATTAAGATGATTTGGCGAATCGAGATACCAGAGAAGAATAATAAACTGACTATTGCCCACGGCAAAAGCCAAAAATAAGCGGGGAAAAATAGGGTTGCTGTAGCTAAATAGATTCCCACTAAAAACACGCGGTCATTGACTAGTAACGTCTTTTGTTGTTGAATGATTTCTTTCCAGGCTAATATTAGAAAGGTGAGTCCTATTAGTGCAGGGTCTGGTACCTTAAACTCCGTGCATAGATGAAACAGTAAAAGATAGGTGCAGAAGGCTAATCCTCCTAATTTAGGCATTAAATCAAATGTTGTAATCGTTTGGTGGAAAATGTAGGCTTGAAAGGAAATTAGTCCGAAGGCGATGTAGGGATTGTAGGAAAGTGGGACAGCTAATAAATCAAGAAACTGATAAAATCCAGTTGCAAATGGTCCCGAATTATCGCGAATGTCTTTGTATAGACGAAATCCTTGGTTAAGTTTTTGGCCTATCAAATAGTTCTTAATTTCCCAAGGGAAATAGGTAAATCCTTGCTGAGTATACAGAAAAGCTACAAATCCGCCTGCTACCATAAAGAATAGCATCGAGATTAAGCTGTTGGATTTAATAAATTGTAACATATTTGGCTAAACGAAGCCCTAAATTACGGTGATTCCAATTATTATTATGAAATTTGTAGGTGTTTTTTGAGATAAAAAGACCTAGAAAATAGAGAGCAAGCATGGAAACGAAGCGTCAGCAAAAATTTGGCCGTCAAATACAGAAGGATTTAAGTGATATTTTTCAAAAAGAATTTAAAATGCTTTTTGGAAATGGTATGGTGACGGTAACCGAGGTGAAAATAAGTCCAGATCTGTCGGTAGCTCGTTGTTATTTGAGCTTTTTATTGATTGATGATCGCGAAGCGGTGATGGATCAAATTGAGCTTCAAAATAAAGCCATTCGCAATGCCTTAGCGAATCGTATTCGCAAGCAGGTTCGGATCATTCCTAACCTCGTTTTCTTCCTAGATGACACCGCAGCCTATGCAGCTAAAATTGAGGCCTTGTTCGAAGGTTTAGTGATTCCACCAGCTGAGGGAGATGTTCCTAATCGAGTGGCTGACGAAATTGATTAATCAAGATGAGCGTTTCCTTATTTGTTGCGAAAAGGTATTTTTTTTCCCCATTTAAGGCGAGTTTCATCACCTTAATTTCCCGTATTTCGATGATCGGGGTGGGGGTGGAAGTCATGGCTTTGGTGCTTATCTTATCTGTTTTTAATGGATTAGAAGATTTTCAAAAAGGCTTATTCAAAACCTTTGATCCCGATTTAAGCATCGTTTCAACTACTGAAACGCGTTTTTCATTAAGTCCAAATCAAATTCAACAGATTGCTTCCGTTTCAGGCGTGAAATCAGTTCAACCTATATTAGAGGATCAAGCACTTATTCGGTATAACGGAAAGCAATTAGTTGTCACCCTAAAAGGGGTTGACTCCTCTTTTATAGCCTCTAAGCGCTTAAAAAATCAAGTAGTAGATGGAGATTACTTAGTTGAGTACGATGGCCATCCTTTCGGGATGGTGGGTGCTGGGGTATTTATGGCGATGGGCATGAATTTCGAGGATATTTACCACCCTATAGAGGCATGGTATCCTAATCAGAAGGCTTTGGCAAAATTCCAGCTGACTCAAGAGGCGGCAAATCAGAAGGGCTTTTTTCCTTCCGGAGTCTTACAGGTGGAGCAGACTTTTGATAATCAAATGATTCTTGTTCCATTGAGCTGGATGCGTGATTTGACCCTAGCTGATTCTACCACGGTTTCTCGTTTCGAGCTAATGTTAGCCGAGGGAGTTCAGGAACAGGACGTTCAGTCTGCCATCCAAAAAATAGTAGGTAGAAATTTCCAGGTTCAAACGCGAGATCAACAACACGCCATCCTTTTACGTGCTATTAAAATTGAAAAGCTTTTTGTATTTATATTGATGGCCTTCATCATGGGAATTGCGTCTTTTACCCTTTTTTATGCGCTTTCCCTGTTAGTTATTGAAAAGCGGAAAGACCTCCGAACCTTATTAGCGATGGGCATTACCCAGCAACAATTATTACGTATTTTTCTTTCCGTCGGGCTATTTATCAGTTTTTCTGGAGCAGTGGTA
>JAGWUO010000226.1 GCA_028868395.1 Cytophagales bacterium
GCGGGGGAATATGTACCTTTGGGGAAATATACCGTGTTTATTGAGGCGGCTCGCGAGCACGGAACGTATCAGTTGATTAAGCAAGAAATGAAGTTTAATGGGAAGAACCAAAGCCAAGAATTGCCGGGTGGTGAGGAGATGACGGCGGCTTCATTGGTTTATAAAGCAAAGTAAATGAGAGATTTAGCGACGTGGTCGAGGTGGCTGCACATCTATTTGTCGATGTTCAGTTTCATTATTGTGTTGTTCTTTTCGGTGACGGGTTTGACCTTGAACCATGTGGATTGGTTCCCAGAAAGTACGGTTGTTTCTGAGTTGAAAGGTTCTGTGAATGGTAAGTGGGTTTCGGTGGCTGATACTGCCAAAATCCCTAAACTCGAAATCGTCGAGCAGCTGCGCGCGAACCACAGCATCAAAGGTCAACTGAACGATTTCAGAATCGACGACGAAGAGATTTCGATCTCCTTTCAAGGTCCAGGCTATACAGCTGACTTCTTCGTGAATCGCGCGGATGGCAAATACGAATTAACGGAAACGAAGATGGGTATCATTGCCGTGATCAACGACTTGCACAAAGGGCGTGACACAGGGAAATCTTGGTCTTGGGTGATTGACTTTTCGGCGATCTTTATGATTATTATCTCGGTATCGGGATTGATTTTGTTATTATTTTTAAAGAAAAAACGCGTGAACGGGATGCTTTGGTTAGCTATCGGCGGGATCGTTGCCTGGGTATTTTATTATTTTGTATGAAAATCAAAGATCAAAGTTCAAAGCAAAAAGTTCAAAGCGCGAAGGGGGGATATTTTTTCTTTTTGCTTTGCTCTTTGCTATTTGCCAGCGCGACTTTCGCGCAAGACAATCACGCTCCGCTACCACCTATTCCGGTGGAGGCGACTTTTGGCAATAACCGGGTTCAGTTTATAGGCGTTATCAATCGCCCCGTTTCAGCGAATGGGAAACTAGGCTACTTTAATTTGAGTACAGGAGCGGCGGATTATTCGAATACGCCCTCTGAGACAGAATTAGTGGTGGTAAATAATTTGACCTATAAGTTAATAGGAAACATAAAATTGACGGGTGGAGCGGTATGGAATTACAAATTAGGTCTGGTTCCACAAGTAGGCTTGCAGTATTTTAAGGCAAACAGGACCTGGCTTATCATGTTGAATCCAAGTATCAATATGCAACCGGTGAAGGCGGTGGAGACTATTGGGATTTTGGAATTTAAACCAGCCCTATCTCCGAAATCGCAACTATATACTCGCGCGCAAATTCTTTATTCCCAAGGTCTTCAAGATGGCTTGCATGCGCGTAGTGCTCTGATGTTGCGTGCGGGGGTAACGTTGAATAAATTTACGGTCGGATTAGGAGCGAACTTCGATTATTATGGACCCATGAAAATGGAGAAAGATAATATCGGGTTGTTCACTCGATTGACCTTATGATGAAAAAATTACTCTTTCTATTTTGCCTTTCTTTCTTGGGTTGCAAAACCGTGGAGCCGCTAGATGACGCGTCGGCGAATCTGAATCTTTGGAACGATAAAAAGATTGCGAATTACTCTTTTAGCTTCAAGAGGATCTGTTTTTGTCCAGTCGAATATGTGGGCCCACATCAAGTGGTGGTGCAAAATGGGAAAGTAGTCACCGTGAATGGCCTTCCCTACAATTCCTCCGAACGCTATGGGGTGATCCCGACTATTCCGGAATTATTGCAACTGATTAAGGCGAATGTCGATAAAAATCCGGTCAAGAAAACCTTGAATTTTAATGCCACTTACGGCTATCCTACCAGTGTGTTTTTCGATTTTTCAGAACAGATGGCCGATGATGAAATTGGTTATGAGGTGACTAATTTCAAAATCAATTAAGGGCAGATCGAGATAGGTAAAGATTTCCTAGGAGTTGGGCTGTAAGCCTTGCAGGTAATGCACACGGCAGTCAGTTGGGCAGAATCTAATTTGAATAAGAATTCATCCCCTTCCTTTAGGCTAGTGGGTAAGGCGCAGGGGTTTGAAAGTGCGAAGGCATTGGTATAATTTTTACCAGTGTCCGGATTTTTCCACTTTACTTCGATCTTCGTTGTGTCTATTGATCCTTCGACTAATTCAATCACGTAATTATTGCAGATTCCCTTCAGAGAAAGGCGCCCTTTGTAGCAGTTATCGGGTAGGACTTCTTGGGATTTACAGGCGCCTAAAAGTAGGCAGAATAGTAGTAGTGGTTTCATTCCGCTAAAGTAATCATCGCTTTGATTACCTGTTCAGCAGGGTCGTTAATTTTTGTAAAAATACCGGGCACTTGATTTTTTGTGAAGCGATGGCTGATGAATTTTTCTGACTGAATCTTACCGGAGCGGAATAAATTCATCACATATTTAAAGTCTTCTAGTGTCGCATTTCGGCTACTCATCAGCGTCGCTTCTCTTTTGTGAAACTCCGGATGCGAAAAGGAGATGGCTTGTTTTTGCAATCCAATCAACACGTATTTCCCGCCGTGTGCCATTTTAGCAAAACCGGATTCGATCGCGTGCAGATTTCCGGTCGCATCGATGACGGTGCTGAAGGCAGCTGAGGACACTTCTGCAACTCCTAAATTTTCAGTGCAAAATTGCAAACGAGCCATATTAGGCTCCGCGACTTCCACTAAAGCCCCTTGAATTTTAGCCAGCAAAATCGTAAAAAGACCAATAGGCCCGGCGCCCATCACGAGGACTTTTTCGCCTACTTTTAGATCCGCTCGGCGAAGGCCATGAGCGGCGATGGAAAGTGGTTCGACTAGGGCAAGTTCGTCAGCTGAAAGACCTTTGCCTGGTAAAATGTAGCAATCTTCCACCACGATAAATTCGCGCATTCCGCCGTCCGTATGTACCCCAAAAACCTGGATATTCTCACAGCAATTCGACCGCTCCATTAAGCAAGCACCGCAAGTTGCACAATTAAAATAGGGGATAATCGTCGCTAATTCGCCCGGGGAGAATGTGTCCGATTCCACGATTTCTACCGCCAGTTCGTGGCCTAAAATGCGGGGATAGGAAAAGAACGGTTGATTGCCGGCGAA
>JAGWUO010000227.1 GCA_028868395.1 Cytophagales bacterium
AGGGCGCCGCCTGGGTGGTATTTGGCAAAATCCTGTGCCGTAAATCCTTTGCATTCTAACAAACAAACCGCTAAAGCGTCGCCTAAAGCCAAGGCCACAGTCGTGGAAGTTGTAGGCGCGAGATTCAATAAATCTGCCTCCTGCTCCGCCAAAGCATGTAAAATATAATCCGATTGCTGACCTAAATACGAGTTCTTGTTCGAAACCATCGCGATCAATTTCACAGACAAACGCTTAATCAAAGGCACTAGCACCTTGATCTCCGGCGTATCCCCTGATTTTGAAATACAAATCACCGCATCGCCCTCCTGAATCATCCCCAAATCCCCGTGAATCGCATCCGCCGCGTGCATGAACAAGGCAGGCGTTCCGGTGGAATTCATCGTCGCCACGATTTTTTGGGCGATAATAGCCGATTTACCAATGCCCGTAAACACAATGCGTCCCGGAATGCTTAACAAATGTTCCACGCAAGCCTCAAAATCCGAATTAATTCCGGCGCTCACCAGCAGAATAGCCTCTGCTTCCTGTGTCAAAACTTTTTTTGCTGTGGATTGGATATTTTTGCTTAATTTCAATGTTAGAAGAATTTGTAGGGCAAAGATAAGTAGAAGCCCGCAGAATCTAATCATCGCCGAAACAACCCATTAATCAAATTATGCCCCATCCAATGACCATCGATAGCTTAAAGGAACAGCTAAAAAAAACCTTTGGATTTAGCCAATTTCGGGGTGAACAAGAAGCCATTATCCTCAACACGATTCAAGGCAAAAACAGTTTTGTTTTGATGCCTACCGGCGCTGGCAAGTCGCTTTGCTACCAATTACCAGCGATTGTGATGGAAGGAACGGCGATTGTCATCTCGCCATTGATCGCGTTGATGAAGAATCAAGTGGATCAAATGGTGGCTTTTGGCATTAATGCCCAATTCTTAAATTCCTCTTTAACCCGTGCTGAAATCAACCGGGTAAAAGCTGAAGTGATCTCTGGAGCCGTGAAATTATTGTACATCGCCCCAGAATCGCTGAATAAACAAGAGAACCTGAACTTCCTAAAACAGGCTAAAATCTCCTTTGTCGCGATCGACGAAGCACACTGTATCTCGGAATGGGGACACGATTTTAGACCAGAATACCGCAAAATTCGCACCATCATCGAGAGCATCGATGAGAAAATGCCTATCATCGCCTTAACGGCGACGGCGACACCTAAGGTGCAAATCGACATCCAAAAGACCCTAAATCTGGAAGATGCAACCGTTTTCAAATCCTCTTTCAACCGCAAGAATCTCTATTACGAGATCCGCTCTAAAAAAGATATTGACAAGCAACTAATCCGTTTCATTAAGTCGCACAACGGCAAGGCAGGGATTATTTATTGCCTTTCGAGAAAGCGCGTGGAGGAAATTGCGGAATTATTGCACGTGAATAGCGTGAAAGCGCTTCCTTACCACGCTGGGTTAGAGCCGCAGGTACGTATGGCGAACCAGGAAGCTTTCTTGAATGAGGAAGTGGATGTGATGGTGGCGACGATTGCGTTTGGAATGGGAATCGATAAACCGGATGTTCGTTTTGTGATTCACTATGATGCTCCTAAGTCATTAGAGGGTTATTACCAGGAAACGGGTCGCGCGGGTCGCGATGGTTTGGATGGAACGTGTATCTTATTCTATACCTACGATGACATCCTGAAATTAGACAAGTTTAATAAAGATAAGGCCGTGACGGAGAAGGAGAATGCCAAAATTCTCTTGTCTGAAATGGTCTACTATACGAATTTAGGCGTTTGCCGCCGCAAGCAATTGCTCCACTATTTTGGGGAGCACATGGCGGAAAACTGCGGTTTCTGCGACAATTGCATGCACCCGACGCCTACGTTTAAGGCGGAAGAAGAAGTGAGTCTGGTATTGAAAGCCGTCCAACAAACGGGCGAACAATTTGAGGCAGAACACATCGCCGATTTCTTAGAAGGCAAATCCAATTCCTTTATTGCGAGCCACGAACAAGAGAAATTATCGCTATTCGGAGCTGGAAAAACGGTTTCTTGGATCTCTCCTGAGGTAGATGAAGAGGACGAGGATGACGAAGAGGAGGACGGCGACGAGGATGCCCCTAAGAAACCGAAGATGCGCAAAACAGCCTCTAAACCGGTGCCCATTGAAGACGAAAAATCCCCTTGGATTTCCTTCATCAAACAGATGGCCATTTTTGGCCTCTTAGAAAAAGACATTGAAAACTATGGCGTTCTTCGTCTAAGTGAAGCAGGTCAAGCTTTCTTGAAAGAGTCGTTCCCCGTTACTTTCTACAAAGATCATGATTACGAAAAAGAGGCGGAGCCGGCTGAAAATGAGGACGAGGGAGCTGCTTTAGGGGCCAAAGCCTATGATGACGCCCTGTTTGACATCCTCAAAACCCTGCGCAAGAAGATCGCGAAGGAGAAAAATTTACCTCCGTATGTGATTTTCCAAGATCCTTCTTTGGAAGAAATGGCGACCACATATCCGACTACCCAGGACGAAATGGCCCAAATCAACGGCGTAGGAATGGGTAAAGTCGTGAAATTTGGAAAACCATTCCTCGATGTGATCAATCGCTATGTGGAGGAAAACGAGATAGAAACGGCGAAAGAGGTAGTGGTGAAATCCACGGTTAATAAGTCCAAAATCAAGATTTACATCATCCAACAAGTCGATCGCAAAATCGATTTAGACCTGATCGCTGAGCAGAAAGAAGTGAGTATGGCGGAATTAATCGAAGAGATTGAAACGATTTGCTTCTCAGGCACGAAACTGAACCTAGATTATTACATCAATCAGGTGATGGAGCTCGATAAGCAAGAAGAAATCTACGAATACTTTATGTCCGCTGATACCGACAACATTGCAGAGGCTTTGGCCAATTGTGATATTGAGGATGTTACGGAGGAAGAACTTCGTTTAATGCGCATTAAGTTTTTAAGTGAATTAGCCAATTAATACATATATGAACGTTTTAATA
>JAGWUO010000228.1 GCA_028868395.1 Cytophagales bacterium
AATTTTAATAAATTGAATACATAAAATGGAAAAACTAGACTCATTGAACCAGGTGGCTCAATTCCACACGACCTTTGGAGCCCCTATACTTAATAAACCCACCATACCTTCTGCAGAACGTTGCAATCTACGTGTTAGTCTGTTAGCAGAAGAATTAGATGAATTGAAAGAAGCGATAGCCGCTAATGATTTAGTAGAGGTAGCTGATGCACTTTGTGATCTTCAATATGTCTTATCAGGGGCGGTTTTAGAGTTTGGACTAGGTGAAAAATTCGTCGAATTATTCAATGAAGTACAGCGTTCTAATATGTCCAAAGCATGTGCATCCTTAGAAGAAGCTGAAAATACAGTAAAATTCTACCAGGATAAAGATGGCACGGAAGCGGAGATAAAGGAAGAAAATGGTGTTTGGAAAGTCTATCGTAAAGCGGATAACAAAGTATTAAAGTCTATTAATTACTCACCAGCAGACTTGAAATCCATCTTAAAATGATCAAAATACTCCTCATAGAAGACGAACCTAAGACTGTTCAATCCCTGAAACAAGGATTAGAAGAGAACAGTTATGAGGTGGAAGTGGCCTATGACGGAACCATCGCAAAGCAATTAGCCTTGCGTAATAATTACTCTTTAATTGTATCAGACATCATTATTCCAGGTATTAATGGCCTTGAATTATGTAAGCAGTTGAGGGCAGAAGGTATTCAGACGCCCATATTGATGTTAACTGCATTGAGTACGACAGATGATAAACTGCAAGGATTTGATGCAGGGGCAGATGATTATTTAGGCAAACCCTTTGATTTTAAAGAGTTTTTGGCCCGTATCAAGGCCCTATTAAAACGCTCGTCACAAACCCAATTAGATGCACAGGTACTGAAATTCGCTGATTTAGAGATGGATCTCATCAGTAAATTGGTCACGCGCTCTGGTCAATCCATTAATTTGACTTCCAAAGAGTTTCAATTATTGGAATACTTCCTTAGAAACCAAGAAATGGTCATTTCTAAGGCTCAAATTGCCGAAAATATATGGGAGGTAGAGGACGAAAATAGCTCGAATTTGATCGAAGTATATGTCAATTACTTGCGCAAGAAGGTAGACAAAGGCTTTGCGAGCAAGTTAATTCACACCCAATTTGGTAGAGGATATATCCTTAAAAACGAATAATTATGCAGATTAGATCCAGGCTGACCTACCAGTTTACCTACCTTGTGTCTGCGATTTTATTCGTATCCTATTTTGTCATCTACATCTTCACTCAAGAGAATTACAAGGACAAATTTTATAGCCGTTTACGTCAAAAAGCGAACACAACGGCTCAACTATTAGTCAACGTAAACCAGGTTGATTCCAAATTAATGGGGATTATCGGGCAAACCAACCGTGATTTATTGTACCGGGAAAGTATTTTGGTATACGATTTATGCAACGAGCGCATCTATGCCTCGAACGATAGCATCAACCTCCACATCGATGTAGACCTCATTAAACAAGTCCGCCAAAAGCAAGAAATACGCTTTCAACGGGAAGATATCGAGGTTCTTGGCACCGTATTCGCGACTCCTCAAGGCCGTTTAGTCGTTTTTGCGGGCGCAGTGGATCAATATTCGGCGGAAAATGCCAAAGACTTAAAGAACATACTCATCGCACTTTTTCTCTTATTTATCCTCATTGTAGTACTCTCAGGCTGGTTTTTTGCGGGTCAAGCGGTGAATCCAATCTCTGAAGTGATCGAACAAGTTGATAAATTATCACCCAAACGCCTGGAAGAACGCCTTAAATCGCCAGATTTTGAGGACGAAATAGGGAAGATGGTGTCTACGGTCAACCGCTTGTTAGAACGCATTGAGAACGCCTTTAAATTGCAAAAAACCTTTATTGCGAACGTTTCTCACGAATTAAAGAATCCATTAACAAAAATTTCGTCCCAATTAGAAGTAAGTCTTTTGAAAGAAAGAGAATCAGGGGATTACAAAAATACCATCAGCTCCGTATTAGAAGACACCCAGGAATTAGCAGCGATCACGGAATCTTTATTAGAATTGAATAAACTAAGCTTATCCGATAGCCAGGCAGGCTTTAATGAGTGGA
Source organism: Cytophagales bacterium (assembly GCA_028868395.1). The sequence goes on from JAGWUO010000228.1 coordinate 2,095, forward strand.
GAATTGATGAAATACTTTGGGAAGCAAGAAGTTTAACCCAAAAACTAAATTCCGCCTACAAAGTCAGTATCGACACCTCACACATGCCAGAGGACGAGGAAATGCTATTAATCAAGGCAGATGACAAACTAATTTTAACGGCCCTTAAGAATTTAATGGAGAATGCGTGCAAATTCAGCCCAACCAAATCTGCGCAAGTTAGCTTCAAGAATTCTGGAAATTCCATCCAAATTTTCGTCAGAAACGAAGGAAAAGGCATCCCTGCGAACGATTTACCTTACATCTTCCAACCATTCTTTAGAGGCGAAAATACGGCTTCCTCCAAGGGCTATGGCATCGGATTATCGCTCGTTGAACGGATCGTTCAATTACACAATGGCCAAATCTCGGTAGTTTCAGTGCCGGATTCATTTACGGAGTTTACGGTGAGCTTCGCAGTCGCAAGTCGCTAGTTGCTAGTCAATAGTCCGGAGGGACTGAGTCCGGAGGTTTAGATTATAGAGTAAAGTGTAGAGATAAGTAACTTTCGCCTATGGACTATTTTCCTTCGGACTTCTGACTAAATTCCTTCGGACTATTTGTTATATAATTTATATTATGTTAAATAGATTATAAACCATAAGAAAAGGGCCACCTATTTCTAAGTAGCCCTCTCTGATTTTTATTTCTCTAATTCAGCTAATTTCGCCTCGTTTTTCAATTCACGATAGACTTGCTTTAAGATTTCTTTCAAGTCTTCGTCTTTCTTCACTTTGAAACCACGCTCGAAGTATGGTAGTGCTTCATTGTATTTAACCGCTAATTTAGCTTCTAAATCCTTACCATTCTTTTTGTATTCGTTCATGTCCATACTGTTTACTTGACGCTTGATTTCAAC
>JAGWUO010000229.1 GCA_028868395.1 Cytophagales bacterium
TCTGAGAGGGAAATTATTTTTTCTAACAAGTAAAAATGGGTTTAAATCGTATGGGAGTAAAAATAAGAAATTCTTGAAATTTAATATCTTCCTTTATAAGATAATTTTGAAAATTTAACGTAAAATTGTGGTATGGAATCTAACACCCCTTCATCCATTTATAAAAAAGGAAATCAGTCTGCTGGCGTTCGTTCGCAAGCAGGGCCCACGCGTTTAAGCGATTTGGGACTAGGAAAATTACCTCCTCAGGCGGTAGACCTAGAAGAAGCCTTATTAGGGGCATTAATGTTAGAAAAAGAACCCTTAGCAAACGTTATCGAATTACTAAGACCTGCGTCCTTTTACAAAGAAGGACATCAGTTGATTTTTGAGGCCATTCAAGGTTTATTCCAAGCTTCCCAACCCGTTGATTTACTCACCGTTAACAATTTTTTAAAGCAAAACGGTAGTTTAGAAAAAGCAGGAGGCACTAGCTACTTAGCCCAATTAACTTCGCGTGTTAGTTCCACTTCGAACGTTGAATTCCACGCTAGAATCATCATTGAGCAATATTTAAAGCGTCAGCTTATTCAAATATCTTCTGAAATTCAACGCTTATCTTATGAAGACACGTCTGACGTGTTTCATTTATTAGATAAAATGGAGCAGGAGCTTTTTACCATCGCAGAATCCAATATCCGTAAGAATTATGAAAGTATGTCGGATATCTTGAAGAAGGCCGTGGATGAATTAGAGAAGAAACAATTACAAAAAAGTGGTTTAACAGGTATTCCGTCCGGTTTTACGGACTTAGACCGTTTGACATCTGGCTGGCAAAGACAAGAATTAATCATTATCGCGGCTCGTCCTGGTATGGGTAAGACGGCCTTTGTCGTTTCAGCTTGCCGTAATGCTGCTGTTGATTTTGGACATTCTGTGGCTCTTTTCTCGCTTGAGATGAGCGCCGTACAACTGGTGAATCGTATAATTTCAGCTGAAGCTGAGATTGAGGCAGAGAAAATCCGTAAAGGAAAATTAGAGCCACACGAATGGCAGCAATTACACACGAAAATCAATAAATTATTCGAAGCGAATATGTTTATTGATGATACGCCTGCTTTATCCATTTTAGAGTTAAGAGCGAAATGTCGTCGTTTAAAAGCCCAAAAAGGTATTGACCTCATCGTCATTGACTACTTACAGCTAATGACGGGTGATAGTTCGGGTAAAGGGGCTAGCGGTAACCGGGAGCAAGAAATCGCCCAAATTTCACGTGCCTTAAAGCAATTAGCGAAAGAATTAGATGTGCCAGTCATTGCACTTTCTCAATTAAACCGTTCTACTGAGACACGTGGAGGAAATAAGAAACCTCAGCTTTCTGACCTTCGTGAATCTGGAGCCATCGAGCAAGATGCCGATCAGGTAATGTTCATTTACCGTCCTGAATATTATGGCATCACGGCGGATGATCAAGGTAACCCCATTACAGGAATGGGAGAGATTATTATGGCCAAAAACCGTTCTGGTTCCCTCGATAGTGTATGGCTGAAATTCATTGGTAAATTCACTAAATACTGTGATTTAGACTTCCAACCATTCTCTAACAATGAAGGAGGTAGTTTCGATTTAAGTGCTTTAGGTGATCAAACTTCCGCATTTGAATCGAGCAGTGATTCCGTTTTTAAAGGCAGTAAGATGAATTTACCGCCGGAGGATTATGATCCGTTGAACACGCCGTTTTAAAAATTGCTTTCGCAATTTTTAAAACTTAAAGCACAAATTACAAAGCAAAAAGTACAAATATAGAAGCAAAAAGGGCGATAAATCGCCCTTTTATATTTCATGATGTTATCCCTGAAAGGGATTCCTACTTTGTTCTTTTTGCTTTGTACTTTTTGCTTTATTCTTTATGCTTTATGCTTTCAAAATAAGCCTCACAATATTCTCCACATGATGCGTCTGCGGGAACATATCCACCGGATGAACCACATCTACTTCATAGGCAACATCAAGTAAGGCTAAATCGCGGGCTTGCGTAGCCGGATTACAAGAAACATAAACGATTTTCTTTGGCTTAACAGCTAAGATTTGATTCACGACATCTAGATCCATTCCTGCACGTGGAGGATCGGTAATAATGACATCTGGAGCGCCATGAATAGCAATAAATTCTTCTGTCAAAACTTTCTTCATATCGCCGGCGAAAAAGGTTGCATTCTTAATACCATTTAATTCGGCATTAATACGGGCATCTTCCACGGCCATCTCTACGTATTCAAGTCCGACCACTTTAGACGCATGTTTCGCTAAGAATAAACCTATTGTTCCTGTACCAGTATATAGGTCATAAACAACTTCATTCCCTTGTAAATCAGCGTATTTTCGTACCAGTTGATATAATTTTAGAGCTTGCTTAGCATTGGTTTGGAAGAAGGATTTTGGGCCAATTTGGAACTTCAAATCCTCCATCGTTTCGACCATAAAAGGTTTTCCTTGGTAGCAAACGACTTCTAAATCATGAAAAGTGTCGTTCCCTTTTTGATTAACCACATAATTTAAAGAAGTGATCATCGGGAATGTTGACTTTACGTATTCCATTACCAATTTAATTTCCTCTTCCGTAGCATAAGCAAACTGAACGGTCACCATCCATTCGCCTGTTACCGTATTTCGGATGATGAGATTACGTAAGGCACCTTCTTTTTGATTTTTTAACTCATAATAGGAGATTCCATTCGCATCAGCGAAATCACGTACTCCATTGCGAATGGCATTGGATGGATCAGGTTGCAAATAACAATGATCGACCGGTAAAATTTTATCAAAACGGCCGGGAACGTGAAACCCTAGGGCATTCATCGATCCTAAATCTTCTTTTCCTATTTCATCTTCCGTCAGCCAACGCGCACAAGAGAAAGTAAATTCCAATTTATTGCGGTAGTAATAAGTCTCCTCAGAACCTAAAATGGGTTGAAATTCAGGTAATTT
>JAGWUO010000230.1 GCA_028868395.1 Cytophagales bacterium
AAGGAACGTATTCAGGAATTAGAGCAAGTGAAGACGCATTTCTTTACTAACATCTCGCACGAGTTGCGAACGCCTTTGACCCTCATTACCAGCCCATTAGAAAAATATTTTATCTCGAATGCGAGTCTGAATAAAGACCAGAAGACGAAGATTAATTCGATTTACCAGAATGCCCAAAAACTGCTGAGACTCATCAATCAGCTGCTTGATTTGTCCAAAATCGAATCCGGAAACGTCCAACCTGTCGTAGAGAAGCATGATTTGATTCGTCAATTACATTCGATCAAACAAAGCTTCGATGCTTATGCTCAACAAAAGCAGATTAAATTGAAGTGGGACCCACCGATGGAATCCTTGTTCGTGTATTACGATGCTGACATCATCGAAAAGTGCGTTACGAATCTTTTATCCAATGCCTTTAAATTTACCCCAGAGGAAGGTATTATTGGTATTAGGTTAGAATTGCACAAGGTGTACAATGGCAAAGCAGAATCAATCAACCGGGTGTCTATTCACGTATCAGATACAGGAAAGGGAATTAGTGAGGAACATATTCAGCATATTTTTGACCGCTTCTACCAGATTCCAGAGAAAGTGGATCGCGTGGGAACGGGAGTTGGTCTTTCGCTATGTAAAGAATTGATGGAAGTGCACAGAGGTTCAATTGAGGTCCAAAGTGATTTAGGTGCGGGTTCTGACTTTAAAATTCATTTCCCTGTTACGTTAGAGGCCTTCGATCCGGCGTGGGTGAAATCAGGAGTTCTTCCGGTAGCTACTGAGTCAATTAGTGAAAGAGTCGTTACGATTCAGCAAGAGAAACAGATTTTATTAATCGTAGAGGATCACACCGAAATGCGGGCCTTTATTCGCGAGATTTTTGAAGCAAACTTCCAAGTGATAGAGGCGGATAGAGGGGAGATTGGCTTAGAAATGGCTTTGACTTATTTACCTGATGTAGTCATTACGGATTGGATGATGCCGGGAATGTCTGGGGTAAACTTGTGCAAGGAAATTCGCAAAAATGCCAAAACAAGTCATATTCCTGTGGTTATTTTGACCTCTAAAAGTTCTCAAGAAAGCCAAATCGAAGGAATGCAGTCTGGCGCGGATGATTTTATTTCCAAACCATTCCATGCGGATATTTTGGAATTAAGAGTAGCTAAATTACTGGAAGCGAAAGAGCGATTACGTAAAAGCTGGCAAGAATCGGTTCTGAATCAAGATTTACAAAAGGAAGTCGTATTTGAAGATGAATTCTTATCTAAAGCGACGCAGGTCGTTATTGCCCATCTAGATGAGGTGGATTTCGATGTCGAGCATTTAGAGCAGGCAATGGATATGAGCAAAATGCAGCTGTATCGTAAATTGAAAATGTTAACTTCGCTGGCTGGAAACGAATTTATTCGCTCGATCCGTTTACAACAGGCTCGATTGCTATTAGAAAAAGGTCAATTGAATGTGTCTGAAATTGCCTACCAAGTAGGATTTAATGACCCAGCTTATTTCACGCGTGCCTTTAAAAAACAATACGGATTCGCTCCTAAAACATTCCTTACTAAAAAATAATATGCGCAAATTATCCCTTGTTCTTGTCTGTGGTTTCTTGGTTTCTTGGGGCTTTTTAGCTCACAAAACGCTTCAGCAGATCGCTATTTACCCATTGCCAGCAGATTTGGGTCTGTTTTTCTATGCAAATCAGGACTACATCGTGCAGCAATCCATTCGCCCTGACGTGCGCCGTAAAGATGATAAGACGGAGGATTCGAAACATTATTTGGATATGGATGCGAACGTTTTCGGGCCTAATTACCGGACAGACATTCCACATGATTTTAAACAAGCTGTGGCGAAATATTCATTCGACAGTTTACGCAAAGAAGGTTTAGTGCCTTGGGAAGTGAACCGGGTGTACGGTCGTTTAGTGAATGCGTTTAAGCAGGAGATGCGTGATTCTGTCTTATTCTATGCAGCAGATTTAGGCCATTATGTATCAGATGCGCACGTTCCGTTGCATACCACGAAGAATCACGATGGTCAATTAACCAACCAAAAAGGGATGCACGTACTGTGGGAATCCCTTGTTCCAGAAGCTCAATTAAAGAATTACGCCTTATATCAACCTCAGGCGGCATCTTATATATCCAAACCTCAAGATTTTATCTTCCAGGTCTTATTAGAGTCACACGCGATGCTACCGGATCTATTTAAAGCCGAGACAGAAGTTCGCCAAGCTTTAGGGGAGGAGAAATCCTTTAAAATGGTGGAGCGTTATGGTAAAACACAGCGTTATTATACAGATGAATTTATTCAGGCCTATGCCGCTAAATTAGGAGCTTCCATTCAGGCACGTATGATTCAATCATCTCACAGGGTTGCCTCTTTTTGGTATTCTGCTTGGAAAGATGCAGGTTCGCCTGCGTGGGTAACCAAAGAGATTAGTGCAGAGAAGAAGGCGGCCTTTGAGTCAGAAAAAGCCCTTTGGAAGTCTAATACGTTGATTTCAACGGGCCAACTACTCTCTTTGCACAAATAATGCAGCAAATTTTAGTTCTTTCGGATACCCATTCCTACCTGGATCCGCGCTTGATTCCGCATGTGGAAGCCTGCGATCAGATTTGGCATGGGGGAGATTGGGGTTCTGTTGCGGTGGCTGACACCTTGATGGGTTTTGGGAAGCCTGTGTATGGAGTTTACGGAAATATTGATGATCGTACGATACGGAATATGTTTCCCAAAATTGCTCGCTTCACCTGTGAGGAAGTGACTGTCGCCATGACGCACATTGCGGGAGCGCCTTCGTCTTATAAACCCGATGCATTGGAGACTTTTTCGATGGGAATACCGATGATTTTTGTCTGCGGTCATTCCCATATTTTGCAAGTAAAAAGGGATCAAAACCGCAACCAAATGCTCTTTTTAAACCCGGGTGCTGCTGGTCAACACGGATTTCATTCCGA
>JAGWUO010000231.1 GCA_028868395.1 Cytophagales bacterium
GGGGGGATGGTTTCCAATCCGCTTGACAGTGGATTACTCGGAAATAATACGAGGGATAGTGGAGTGCTAAGTCATCGAATTGTAAGGTCGCCTCGGATGAGGAGCCTAAATTCAGCACGACATTCGGATGTAGGTATTTATCGGCGGATTGAATAAATGCCGTTTGAATGTTCGGATGATGAATGCGAGAAACAATTTGGGAAAAAATAGAAAATGGAAGACCTAGAAAAAGCAAAAGCGAAATATAGGTCTTCATTTTATTAGATTAACGCTTCCCAGGCTGTAGTGGTTTCAAATAAATTTGCTTTTTCAGCCGCGAGTGACAACTCTAATTGCTTTAAGCCTGCATAGTCCGCTTGATTGGCTAAATCAACCATTTGGGCTTCAATAGCTGCAATTCGATTTTCGATTTCCATAATCTCCGCCTCTAATTTTTCAATTTGCTTGGCTTGATTAGGTGTTTTAGCTTCTACTGGAGCTAATTCTGGCTTCGCTTTGACAGCTGCCTTCACAGAAACGGGTTTAGCTGTTTCTCGCGTAGCCATCCATGTTTCATATTCATCAAATGAACCTGGATATTCTTTGATTTCGTGATCCTCGATATACCAAATCTTGTTCGCGATATTACTAACAAAATAACGGTCGTGGGAAACTACGACATAGGTTCCTTCGTATTGTTGTAAGGCCTGAATCAAGATGTTTACTGATTGCATATCCAAGTGATTGGTCGGCTCATCGAGTAAAAGGAAGTTTGCTTCAGATATGAGTACTTTGGCCAAAGCCACACGTGATTTTTCTCCCCCAGAAAGTACTTTGATTTTTTTGAATACCTCTTCTCCAGAAAACAAGAAACAACCTAAAACGGAACGTAATTCCATTTCGGTTTTAGTTGTTCCCGTAGCTTTCAGTTCTTCTATTAAGGTGTTTTCTACGGTTAAACTTTCTAATTGGTGCTGTGCAAAGAAAGATTCAATCACATTATGACCAGTGCGTCTTTCTCCTTCAATTGGTTCTGTACCAGAAATGATGCGTAATAAGGTCGACTTACCTTTTCCGTTAGCACCAATCAGGGCAATTTTATCACCTCTGTTAATCGTAGCGGACGTATTTTTTAAAATAACTTTCTCCCCAAAAGCTTTGGAAATATTTTCTAAGAATAGGATAAATCGTCCAGGTTCAGTTCCAAAGTTGAACTTGAAATTAACTTTTGCTTTTTCATCAACTACGTCATCAATGATTTCAATTTTATCAAGCGCTTTTACTCTAGACTGCACTTGTCTAGCCTTAGAGGCTTTGGCCTTAAACCGCTCGATAAATCGCTCAGTCTGGCGTATTTGAGATTGTTGATTCTCAAATGCTCCTTTTTGAATCTCATTACGTAGCGCTTTTTCTTCCATATAGAAGGAATAGTTACCAGGATACAAAGTGATTTTAGCGCCTGAAACTTCAGCAATATTATCAATCGTGCGATCCAGGAAATATCGATCGTGGGATACCACCACAATGGAGCCTTCATAATCGTGAATGTATTTTTCTACCCATTCAATAGACGGTAAGTCCAAGTGGTTAGTAGGCTCATCCAGTAGGAGTAAGGCAGGTTTTTGCAATAATAACTTCGCTAACATCACCCGCATGCGCCAACCTCCAGAAAACAATTTTAGAGGACGATCTAAATCACTCGTGCTAAATCCTAAACCTTCTAAAATTTCTTCTGTGCGGGATTGGATAGTATAACCGTCTAAGCGTTCAAACTCTTCTTGTAGTTTAGCTAGAACATCGATGTCTTTATCTTCATAATTTGTTTCCATCTTATGAAGTACCTTATCAATATCTTTCTGCAGTTCTAATTGCTTTTCAAAAGCCTGCATGGCTACATTCAAAATGCTGTCATCCGTTTGATAGGACAATAGATCTTGATTTAGGAAACCAATGGTACAATCACCTGACTTAGAAATGGTTCCACCATCCGGTGTGTATTCACCGGAAATAAGGCGTAATAAAGTAGATTTACCGGTACCATTGGCACCAATTAAACCAATTTTAGTTTTAGGCTTGATGTGTAAACTTGCTCCTTCGTATAAGGCGCGACTTCCGAAATAGAAGTTTAAATTTGATATTGATAACATATTACAAAGATAGCCGTTTTCTAGCATTTAGACCACCTAAATGCGGACATTTGACTAATTCTTCTAATCCAGCGTAGGCTGTCTCTGTTTTTGTATATCCTAATGCTTTGGATAGAGCCATTGTTCTATTATTATCTCCCATAGACCATTCAATATCGTCCATCGTCATTTGAGTAGGGTGCTCATAACCACAAGCATGTGTTATTTCTGCGATTTCTTTTACCAAGGTATAATGGTAACGGTAATAGCGCTCGCTTTTAAGTGTGACATCAATACCTGCCTGTAACCATTTATTAGAAGTCGCAATGCCAGTGGGACAATGGTTTGTATGGCACTTTTGGGCTTGAATACAACCAATCGACATCATTGCCTCGCGGGCAATGTGAATACTATCTGCTCCCATGGCAAAAGCCATCAAGGCTTTCTCTGGGAAGCCTAACTTACCAGAAGCAATGAAGAAGATCTTATCGGTTAAGTTATGACGTTGGAATATTTGGTATACTTTGGCAAAGGCAAAGGTAAACGGCATCGAAACATGGTCTGCAAATGCGTGAGGAGCAGCGCCGGTTCCTCCTTCACCTCCATCAATGGTAATGAAATCGGGCCCTTTACCGTGTTTTTCCATATAAGCGGCTAACTCTTCCCATTGTTCTAGTTTACCAATAGCTGACTTTACCCCTACAGGTAAGCCTGTTTCGGTTGCCATTGATTCGATGAAATCGACCATTTCCGGCACAGTAGAAAATTCAGAATGAAAAGCAGGCGACAAAGCATCTTGATCCATAGGGATATGACGTATTTCGGCTATTTCTTTATT
>JAGWUO010000232.1 GCA_028868395.1 Cytophagales bacterium
TCTCAGCTGTTTGTAGAGTTGAGAATCATTTTGTTTTCTTAATTAATGGAAAAAATCCTAAAATTCGGTGGGACCAGCTGTGGAAGCATCGAAAGCATTCAATCCGTTTTGGCGATTATCGAGTCAAACGGGAAATCCTCCTTAGATTTTGCTGTTGTCTTTTCTGCGATGAGTGGTGTGACTAATCAATTGTTGGAAGCGGGCACCCTTGCGGCTCAGCCGAAAAGCACGGTAAATACGCTGATCGAGACGATTGAGACACGTCATTTTGAAGTAATTAAGCACTTTATTCCGGTGACGGGACAAAGCCAGGTGATTGCCCATGTGCGTACTTTGGTGAATGAATTGCGCGATGTGTTGAAAGGTATAAGTTTGATTAAGGAGATATCTCCTAAGACTTCTGATGCTTTGGTGAGTTTTGGAGAACGCTTGTCGACGTATTTAATTTATGCGATTTTACAGCAAAGAGGTATTCCGGTAGTCTATGTAGACGCTCGTGAGATCATCAAAACGAATAGTGCTTTTAGTCATTCAGAAGTTGATTTTGCGGTGACTAATCCTTTGATTATAGACTATTTTGAAGCCAATAAAGGTAAAATAGGCCTAGTGACAGGTTTTATTTCCTCTAATTCGAAAGGAGAAACAACGACATTGGGTCGTGGTGGATCTGATTATACAGCTTCGGTCATTGGAGCGGCTTTAGGGGTAAAAGAGATTGAGATTTGGACGGATGTAGATGGAATGATGACCGCTGATCCGCGCAAAGTGAAGTCAGCTTTTACGATTCCTTCGATTTCGTATGCGGAAGCGATGGAATTAACCCATTTTGGGGCTAAAGTGATTTATCCTCCTTCTTTACAGCCTGCATTCGCAAAGAATATTCCGATTCGAGTACTAAATACGTTTAATCCGACTTTTGAAGGCACCGTGGTGAGTAAAGAGCCTACTGGTAGCCCCTATATCATAACGGGGATTTCATCTATAGATCAACTTGCTTTAGTTAATCTGCAAGGTTCCGGGATGATCGGTGTGGCAGGGGTTTCTGCTAAACTTTTTACAGTTTTAGCCCGCGAAAAAATATCAGTTGTCTTGATTTCACAAGCCTCTTCAGAGCATAGTATTTGTTTTGCGATAGATCCTTCTGCGGCAGATAAGGTGCGGAAATTATTGGAAAAGGAATTCGCATCAGAAATAGCGGCAGGTGATATTGAAGGAGTAGATATTCAAAAAGATCTATCTGTCATTGCAGTGGTAGGTGAGGGAATGCGCCGTCATACCGGTGTGAGTGGAAAATTATTCTCTTCTTTGGGAAAAAATGGAATCAATATTGTAGCTACGGCGCAGGGTTCTTCCGAGTTGAATATTTCGGTAGTGATTGAAAATAAGGACCTTTCGAAGGCTTTGAATGTGATTCACGAGACGTTCTTCTTTTCTCAGATTAAAACATTGCATCTCTATTTAGTAGGTGCGGGATTGATTGGAAAGACTTTATTAGCGCAAATTATAGGTCAGGAACATTATTTGGCCAAATACAAGGGCATCAAAATACGTTTAACGGGTATCGCGAACAGCCGGAAGCAACTCATAAAAGAGGAGGGAATCGAGTTGGATCAAGCCCTGAACTTGCTTGAATCAGCAGGGGAACCAGCCGATTTAGCTGGATTTGTTGCGAAAATCAAGGCCTTAAACTTGCCTAATTCTATTTTCGCCGATTGTACAGCGAATAAAGAGATTTATACGAATTACTTAGGCTTATTCCAGTCTAACATTTCAGTTGTAACTCCTAATAAGGTCGCGAATTCAGGGCCTTATGATTTGTATGCGCAATTGCATCAAACAGCTTTGGCTAAGGGAGTTAAGTTCTTGTATGAGACGAATGTAGGGGCAGGATTACCCGTTATCAACACTTTACAAGGGTTGATTGCTTCTGGTGATCGATTTGAGAAAATTGAAGGGATTCTTTCAGGTACTTTATCGTTCTTATTTAATCAATTTAAGCCCGGTAAATCATTTGGAGAGGTGTTAAGAGCTGCGAAGCAAAAAGGATATACCGAACCAGATCCGCGGGAGGATTTGAGTGGGATGGATGTGGCTCGTAAGATTTTGATTTTGAGTCGTGAAATTGGATTAAAATTAGAGTTCTCCGATATAACGATTGAAAAGATTATTCCTCCGGCATGTGAGGCGGCTCCCACAGTAGACGCTTTTTTTGAGGAGATCGATAAAGCCAATGATTTCTTTGAGAAATTAGTGAATGAGGCCGCAGCGAAAGGTAAAGTCTTACGCTATATTGCTTGTTTGGAGGACCAAAAAATAACCATCGGTCTACGTGCAGTCGGAGCGGAGCATCCTTTCTACCAAATGGATGGAGCTGATAATGTGATAGCCTTTACCACTAAGCGTTACCACGATCGACCATTAGTGATTAAAGGACCTGGAGCGGGTGCAGAAGTGACTGCGTCAGGTGTTTTTGCAGATATTGTATCCATCGGAAGTCATCTCGCATAATATGGAAAAGATACGTGTATATGCTCCTGCGACGGTAGCGAATGTGGCTTGTGGATTTGATATCTTCGGTTTTGCCGTGAATCATCCAGGAGATGAGGTAGTATTAGAAAAGAAATCGACTCCGGGGATTGTCATTAAAGAAATTACAGGTGATGATGGCCGTTTGCCCAAAGCGGTGGAGAAAAATACCGCTGGTATTGCGATCCAAAAATTCCTAACTCATATCGGTCGCGAAGACCAAGGCTTCGAATTATCCTTGCACAAAGATATGCCATTGGGTTCTGGTTTAGGATCTTCCGCGGCTTCTGCGGTGGCAGGCGTTTTTGCGGCGAATGAATTGATGGGTCGCCCATTATCTCAAAAAGACCTCTTGCCCTTCGCAATGGAAGGTGAGCGCGTCGCCTGCGGCTCCGCGCACGCGGACAACGT
>JAGWUO010000233.1 GCA_028868395.1 Cytophagales bacterium
TTACTTTTCCCTTAACGATTTCGAAGCCTTGTACTTCAGCATTATAGGTAATCTTTACCCCTTTTTCCTCTGCTAAAGCCACCATACCTTTGACGATATGGTGCATTCCTCCCATGGGATACCAAGTCCCTAATTTGATTTCTGCATAATTCATCAGCGAGTACATCGCTGGTGTATTTTCTGAAATAGCACCTAAAAATAAGATGGGAAATTCCATCAATTTCAAAAGCGTAGGTGAGGTAAAGAACTTGCGAATGTGTTTGTAAAAAGAGGAAAAGACGTCAATGCGAATCGCGTCAATGAGTAATTTAAGACTTAAAAATTCCGTGATTTTACGGGAGGGTTTCCAAACAAAGTCCTGAATACCCACTTTGTATTTATAAGCTGCCTGCTCCATAAACGCATCTAATTGGGCAGCTGCACCTGTTTCATAAGATTCGAACAAGGTTTTCAGATCTGCATAATTCGCCGGCAAATCGATGGTTTCTGTCTCAGAAAGGATCACTGAATAGGATGGATCCAACCGAACTAAATCATAATAGTCAGAAGGTTTTTTGCCAAAACGGTTAAAATACGTTTCAAAAATATCTGGCATCCAATACCAAGAAGGACCCATATCAAAGGTGAATCCGTTCGATTGGAAAACACGTGCACGACCACCTGCGTGATCATTCTTTTCTAAAATCTGGACCTCATATCCTTTGCTAGCTAATTCTGTTGCGGCTGATAGCCCTGAAAAACCTGCTCCTATGACGATTACCTTCTTCATAATTCTTCTAATTTAACAAATATACCGATCTTTCTTTTGGCCCAAAGCCTAAAAAGAAAAAGTCAGATAAAATCTGACTTTTTAACTTCCTTCTGTTAACCAAAAAACTAATCAAAACCTATTTAACCTTAAGCATACATATGGAGATGGTTCTTCAAATCCCGTCTCGCCATAAAAATTCTATTTTTAACCGTCCCTATTGGCAAATCTAACTCTTCCGCAATTTCATGGTATTTGAACCCCTCAAAATACATCATGAAAGGTATGCGGTACATAGAGTCGATTTTTGCCAGGGCGGATTGAATATCCTCGCTGATAAAGGAGTTCACTGCAGTATTTTCCTGCAGTGACTCCATTGAGTTGATGAAATGTAAATTATCTGTTGTATCAATGAACGTATTACGACGTACCATACGTTGGTATTGGGTAATAAACGTGTTCTTCATAATCGTGAATAACCAAGCCTTCAAGTTCGTACCGTCCTGGTATTTATCCCGATTCGTAAAAGCCTTAACCAAGGTATCTTGAACTAAGTCGTTTGCATCATCTCCGTCTTTGGTCAAACGCAAAGCGAAAGGGCGCAAAAACTTCGAAAAAGTGCCTATTTGGTAAGTAAACTCAAGAGCTGTCATATTGATCGTCTGTTTTGTTCAACAAATTTATAAAAAGATTAAACAAAACAAATAATTTGTTTAAAAAAATTTAAAAAAGATTAAACAATTTTTTTATAGCCAAAATTACCTCGTTCATCGCCACACAAAAACGTTTAATCGTTTAAGCAACTGAAGATTCGCATAAAAGGGGGATTTAGCCTATCTTTAAACCCCATTAACTACATGAAACACCTTTTTATTCTTCTAGCATTCCTTTCTTTCAATGGCTTCGCTCAAACGAATTGCCACTGTACATTAAAGGGTATTGTAGCTTCTAAAGAGAATAAAGAAAAAGTTCCTGGCGCCTATGTTTACATTAAAGGGTTAAACAAAGCGACTATTTCGGACGCAAAAGGCCAATTCATTTTAAGCGATCTTTGTCCGGGCACCTACACCCTAGTTTGTCAAATGGCGAGCTTTGATCCGATAGAGACGGTCATTAACCTAGAGGATGAAAAAGAGGAAGATTTCCTTTTAAGCACACATGATGAACATCTTCAAGAGGTATTTGTACAAGGAAGAAAGCAAGAAATTACCTCTCAATTAACCTCTAAATTAAGTTCAGAGGAACGTTCCCAAAAGGATGGATTATCTCTGGGGGAAATGTTAAAAGGACTTACAGGCGTTCAAAGTCTGCAAACGGGAAGTTCTGTTTCTAAACCTGTCATTCATGGCTTACATTCTAGCAGAGTCATTATTTTAAATCAAGGAGTCAGACAAGAGGGCCAAAACTGGGGAAGCGAGCATGCTCCAGAAATCGACCCATTTGTTTCTAAAAACATCCAAGTGATCAAAGGCCCTGGGGGACTACGATACGGTGGCGATGCGATAGGTGGTATCGTGATGTTAGAACCTGATGCACTTCCGGACAGCTCTGCTATACACGGTTCCATCCAAAGTATTTATTTCAGCAATGGCAGACAAGGTGTATTATCTGGTCTTTTAGAAGGTGGAATCCCCCGAAATAGAGGCTGGGGCTGGCGAGTACAGGGCACCTTGAAAGACGGCGGAAATGTACAGACGGCAGATTACTATTTAAGTAATACCGGCGTGAAAGAGGAAAATGTGTCACTTGCATTAGGTTATAAATCGAATTTATGGGGAGCTGAGGCTTTTGTTAGTCGCTTCCACACGGTTATAGGGATCTATGAAGGATCTCACATCGGTAATATTGCTGATTTAGAACGATCTATTGCGCGGGATAGACCCTTAAAGGCTTTTACGCCTGATGAATTTATTCGCAGGATTGATCGCCCTAATCAAGATGTTTGGCATGATATGGGTAAAATTAAGGGGTACTATTACCTCCCTAATCGTGCCACCTTACGCGCTACCGTTGCTGTACAGTCTGATGAACGCTGGGAATTAGATGTACTTAGAGCAGGGAAAAATATTAATACCCTTCGCTTCAATTTAAATACCCAAAGTGGGGAATTTCTCTATGATGAAACGAACACAAATAAAAGTTGGAAGGGCCAACTAGGGTTCACCT
>JAGWUO010000234.1 GCA_028868395.1 Cytophagales bacterium
CACCTCAGGATAAGAGGTTGAATAAATTAATTGTTGGTTTGCAGCATCAACAATACTAACTTTAATGGAAGAAGTTCCCACATCAATTCCGCACAGAATCATTTTAAATAGGTTTAATGTTAAAAATCGGCATAAAGAAACACCAAGTTACAAGTCATTTTGCTTTATCCAATATTCAAATAAAGGTAAAATCAGGTGAAATCTACGCATTAATCGGAAAAAGCGGTTCAGGTAAAAGTACCATTGCTAACTTATTGGTGGGTTTAAAATACGATGAAGATTATTCTATTAAAATACATTCCAAAGAATTAAATGACGGGATCGATCGATTAATTCCTCAATTTAAACAGGCGGGTTATGTTCCACAAACCCTTCATTTAAAACCACATCATAGTGTGTATAATTATGCGCAGGTATTATTTCAATACTTACCTAACGCACAACAAGATGCGGTCATTAAAAAATACCTGAAGCAATTTTATTTAATCAGGCAAAAGGATACAAAAGTGGCCTCCTTATCTGGGGGAGAGAGACAGAAACTAGCCCTCTTAGAAGCTATTAGCCAACCTATTTCTTATTTAGTTTTAGATGAGCCTTTTAGCCAGTTAGACACGGAACAAAAATTAGAATTTTCTCAAATTATTGACTCTATTGTTGCTGAAAGAGCGATTCCTTGCATATTAATTAGTCATGATTTGACCGATATACTCCAATTAAGCCATTCGGTGGGAATTATGGAGAATGGGAAACTTGTATTTCAGGGATCTTGGGCTAAGTTCAAAGACTCAACGAACACGGTCGTGTTACGACTTAAAAAGGCCATTCTTGATTGGGATAGCCAAATGAAAGGCTTAATTAATAACCTGAGATAGCTTTTAATTGCTGTGCATTCTGATTTGTTTGATCCACCAAATGCTCGAGAGAAACTTCATATAAATCAGCCAATTTTTGAGCGATAATTGGAATGTTTTGAGGCGAATTAGGCTTTCCTCTAAAAGGTACAGGGCTTAAATAGGGAGCGTCTGTTTCTAACACGATTTTCGAAAGAGGAATATCCTTAATGTCTTGAAACAAAGTCGTGTTTTTATAAGTAATCACACCTCCAATGCCTAAATAATAACCTAAATCTGTTAACACCTTTGCTTCCCGAGCATCCCCTGCAAAACAGTGGATGATCCCCCTTAAATTCTTGAATTCAGGCAATTTTAGTGTTTTAATTAAATCGGCATAGGCCTTTCTACAGTGTATATCCACCCATAAACCAAGTTCTAATGCCCAATGGCATTGTAACTTAAAGGCATCCATTTGTTGTTCTGCAAAAGTGGTATCCCAATAATAATCGAGTCCTATTTCACCGATGGCTAACACTTTAGTTTTTTCTAATTCCGACCTAAGTGTATCCAACTCTTCTAAGTAATTTTCATTCACATAGGTAGGATGTAATCCAATCATCGGAAGAACAAAATCTGGGTGATTCTCACTTAATTTCTTCAAATCCACCCAAGATTCTGAATCACAATTAGGCAACCAAACTTCTGTCACACCTGCCTCTTTAATCTCCTTTAAGAAAAAAGGCATATCTTCTTGAAAATGAACATCATACAAGTGTGCGTGGGTATCAATCATAAGGCGGATAAAGTAAAATTTTGTTCTTTACAATAACGAAGAATGGCTGGCAAAATAGCCTGCAAACGAGGAAAGGCTTTTACGCTATCATGCATAACGACAATGGCTCCTGGTTTTAATAATGGTAAAACGGATTCAATGATTTCTGATGAACTTAAGGTAGCATTATAATCTCCCGTAAGAACATTCCATAGAATAACGCGGTCCATTTCACGGTACATTTTACGTGTGATCCGACCATAGGGTGGACGAAAGCCTATAGATTTAATTTGCAACTCATTAAATACCTCCTCACATTTAATCACATCTGCTTGATAAGCTGTATAATCCATTTTCCAAGCATTGCTGTGGTTCATCGTATGATTTCCGATACTGTGACCGGCAGCTTGAATGCGCTGAATAATACTCGGATTTTCTACCACATTCTTACCAATGCAAAAAAATGTGGCCTTTGCTTCATATTCCGATAAGCATTCTAGGACAAAATCCGTAATTTCAGGAGTTGGTCCATCATCAAAGGTTAAATAAATCTGACGATCGGCTGCTTTTGACCACGTAAAACGCGGGAATAGGGCAGGAATAAACGACGGAATTTGATGAATAAACATACAGAGCTTTAATGACGCAAATTAGCACTTCCTCTTCAGAAAAAATAATCTTAGGCATTGACCCAGGCACTCGATACCTTGGTTATGGTCTATTGCGTATCACCAATGACAAGGTGACTGTGTTACAATATGGCGTATTAAACTTGACTAAATACACGACACAAGGAGCTAAATTTTTAAAGATTCATGAACGCGTATTGGGCATTATTGAAGAGTTTCTGCCGGATGAAATCGCGATTGAATCTCCTTTCTTTGGTAAGAATGTTCAATCTATGTTGAAATTAGGTCGTGTGCAGGGAATGGTGATGTCTTTGGCCTTCTCAAAATCTATTCCAATAGCGGAATACGAGCCTAAAAAGATCAAACAGTCGGTGACAGGAAACGGGAATGCGTCCAAAGAACAAGTCGCTAAAATGGTGGAGATTATTGGCAATATTAAATTAGATGCCAAAATGCACGATGCAACTGACGCCTTAGGAATCGCTATATGCCATCATTTCCACAATAAAAACATCAGTTCCACGCTGAAAGGAACAAAGAAAGGCTGGGGCGCTTTTGTAACGGAGAATCCGGAACGAATTAAATAAGCTCCGCTAATTGCTTATCTACTTCTTGCAAAGTTGAAACAGGAGCAAAGCAATAATCACCCACACATAACAAATAGGTCTCTATTTCATCC
>JAGWUO010000235.1 GCA_028868395.1 Cytophagales bacterium
ATTCACCCATGTTAGGGCAATTACCGGATTGGCAAATCGTGTGTAATTTGTATTCGTCTACGATTTTGCGGACGTTCGTATATTTTTCGCCTATGGGCAATTTAACGCGTAACCAATCTGGTTTGCGAGAATTAGCGGCAGGACTTACTTGAGGTAATTCAATCATCTTTTTTCTATTTACTTTTTCCAAAGAAAAAGGTCACATAACCCGTCGTATAAACAGAGCGAGGGGCCGTTTGGTTTAAAATTTCAACGGGTTGGCTAAAATAGTCGACAATAAATCCGGTTTCTACAGCCAGGTAATTTTGTTTTAAGGTCTCAAATTTAAACTCGAGCGCTGTTTTTAGATGCCATCCGGGAATAAATTTGGCCTCTGAAAGGCCAGAAAAGATACTTCCTTCTCCACTGATAATCGACTTGTTATAGGTATTGTCTAATGCTCTAGCCATTGGTACACTTTTCGAGGCAGAACGACCAGAACTAGCATCTGTATAGACGATATCAACATAATAGGGCTTCTGAATTCCAATGGTAGGACCTGTAGCTAGTCTACCATTTAAACTCGTTCCTCCATCACTGGCTTGTTTTAGAAGCGTCCATTGGCGACCGTATTCAGGTCTGAGATTAAATAAGTAGTTCAATTTTCCTTCTACATAGGTTTTTCCATTGTAAGAATAGGGCGAATCGAACTCGCGGTAATCTTTGGTATTAGTCAGGTCAAGATTGACAAAAGAGCGATTCTTAAAGGTTTTCAAGAAGCTAAAACCACCTAAAATACCAGAGTTGGTATTCGTATTAACGCCAAACCCCCAAGAAGAAGATTGCGTTTGCGTTTCTTTCTTCTGGGGTGCTGCTGATTTTCTTTGGCCCATTACAAAAAATGGTACCACCAAAATCATCCACAAGAAAAAAAATCTAGGCATTCAAGTAAGGTTTAATTTCTTCCACCGAAATGTCCCAGTGTGTAGCTGAATAGGGGCAAGCGCCTTTATCGATTACTAATACCTGGGGGGATTGGTGTTCAACAGCGAATTGTTCAGCTATTTGACCTGAAATAGGTCTATAGGCGATTAAATCCAAATAATATGCGGGTGTGTTATCTGAATCCCAAGCCCTTTCAAAGCGATTCAACGCAGTCGAAGAGATAGAGCAACGAGTACTGTGTTTGAAAATAACCACCGGTTTTTCCTGTGATATTTCCACAATTTCCGCTAGTTGTTTCTCGTCTGTCAAGGGTATCCAATTCATATTCACCTGCCTTTTTCGTAATTTTAACAATTCAACATCAAATTTAGTAAAAAATGAGGGTTTGCCTCTATTCTTTTGTCTTGTTTTTATATCGGGGACTGATTCGATTCGCGGCTTTGTTTCAATCAAAAGCTGCGTTGATGAATGAGGGCCAAAATCAGGTTTGGGCCGGTCTCGAGCAGCATTTCAAAACGAATGAAAAACCAGTCGCTTGGTTTCATACCGCCTCGATGGGTGAATTTGAGCAGGGGAGACCTATCATTGAAGCCTATAAAAAGGAAAATCCTACGCATTTTATTTTGGTTACCTTCTTTTCGCCCTCGGGTTATGAAGTGCGAAAAAACTATGCTGGCGCAGATTATGTCAGTTATTTGCCTTTGGATGGCTTTTTCAATAGTGCGCGATTTTTAGACTTGGTAAATCCGTCGCTAGCAGTGTTTGTGAAGTATGAATTTTGGCATTATTACCTGACTGGATTAAAGAAACGGGGAGTTCCTACAATTTTAGTTTCAGCCATTTTTCGTCCTAATCAGGTGTTTTTTCGCTGGTATGGTGGCTTTTACCGTCGCTTATTGGATTGTTTTACGCATCTTTTTGTACAAGATCAGGCTTCCGCAGATTTGTTGAAGCGAGAGAATGTGACGGTGGCGGGTGATACGCGTTTTGACAGAGTTCTGGATACGCTTCGTAATCCTGTATCCTGGGATTTACTAACGCAATTTTTAGACAACAAAGAATTTATAGTAGTGGGTTCTGCGTGGCAGGCCGATATGGACGTATTGATTCCATTGATTAATTCTAAGAAATACCCTTTTAAATGGGTCATTGCGCCGCACGAAATTCATTCAGAGGAATTGAAAGCTTGGGAAGAAAAGATTGAATTGCCAGTGACTTATTCTCAAGGTCCAGTACGCGAAAAGGCAGAAGTGCTTTTTGTGAACGAGGTAGGTCGTTTAGCGAATCTATACAGAGGAGCTTCGTTTGCTTACATTGGAGGTGCTTTTGGAGATGGTTTGCATAATACGTTGGAGGCGGCGGTGTTTGGTCCCACGGTCTTTTTTGGCAATAAAAATTACTTGAAATTTCGGGAGGCTCGGGATTTAATCGAATTAGGTCTGGCTTTTCCAATTGCTACCACGGAAGAATTAGATCAGGCCATGCGGGTAATATACGATGTGGACGATGTTTTTGTAAATAAACAGGTGCAATCGCGTGCTTTCGTTCAATTACAAGCGGGTGCAACCGAAAGAATCAGTCAATTTGTGCGTAATTTAGCAATCGATGGAAGGAAATAAGGGCTTAATTATGCGTTCAACCGGATCTTGGTACGAAATTCGTTCCGAGTCAGGAAAGGTCTTTAAAGGGCGTTTGAAAGGTAAGTTTAAGCTTAAAGGGCCTAAAACCTCCAATCCCGTTACGGTGGGCGACCGCGTTATCTATGCAGTCGAAGACGAAGCAAACGAGACCGTCGTTATTGAAGAAATCATCCCGCGCACCAATTATATTATCCGAAAATCCGTCCATAAAACAGGCCAAGGACAATTAATGGCTGCGAATGTGGATCAAGCCATCTTCGTAATGACCTTGAAATCTCCTAAGACTTCTTTGGGTTTTTTAGATCGATTTTTAGTGAC
>JAGWUO010000236.1 GCA_028868395.1 Cytophagales bacterium
AATCTGGGTATGGCCAAAGGCGGGGAAATACCAGGCGAAAAATTAGGTCACAAAAACGCGCGTCTTCAAATCGATGAGATGCAATTTCAACCGGCGAATGGAACGCTTCGATTTATTTCAGCGGACTGGATCGAGCAGGAAAAAGCACTAAATGGCGAGGGATCACTCACCTTACGGCGAAAAGACAAATACTTCCCCTTTGAATTTAAAGGAGCAGAATCCACCGAAATGACGGGGGATGTGTGGTCCGCGGAAGGCAAACCTGTCTTCAAGGATCTGCGCAAAGGATTGCGGGATGGAGCTTTGCATTTCCAAAAACTGGGAACGATGTCAGCTCCGCTGATTTGGTTTCTGCCAGATTCCACCATATTGGTTCCATCAGGTCGTTGGAGTAGCCCATTGAGCGAAAACGATTCCCTATTTAGAGGGGATGTAGCTGGTCAGTGGTACCCGAAAAACCAGACCTTTCATTTCAAGAAAAATACTGGTGCAAAGAACCGCGCCTTGTTTGAAGATACTTTCCACGAGATGCGGATGTCGGTGGATTTAGGGGTGCTACGCGTGAAAGAAAAGCGCATTGATTTTTACCAAATTTCTGGCCGAAACCAGGTTCCTGCCTGGCTTGAATCGAAGGATTATTATAACGATGGCCGCATTCAGGAATTACAAGGTTTATTAAATTATAGCCCTATGCGGATTCTATACCGCTATATAGTCGAAAATAAGGCGGAGGCGGCGACCATTGGCGATTTAGCGGTTTTAGTAAATCGTCGGCCGGAGCAGATTCAATCCGGTTTTCAGTCTTATGTGGATGCGGGCTACATGCAATTGGTAGACGATTTGTATTCTTTTACGGCTTTGGGGCGCCATTACGCGCGGGTAGCCTATGAGAAAAAGGATTTTGACACCTTTTATGCGGCCTCGATGGGCGAAAATCTCGCTGCGGATTCCGCCTCGATTTCCCTCGATTTAGTGGACAAGAAATTGCGTATTCGGGGTATTCAGCAGGTGATGATTTCGGATTCCTTGAAGGCGGAATTTATTCCCTATGATGAGGCGTTAACCTTCCAAAAAGGGCGGGACTTTAATTTCCTGGGCGAAATCAAGATCGGTGATTACCGTTTCCGAGGCCCGGATTTTGCCTTCAAATTCAACGACTTTACGGCGCAATTCGCGCAGATTGATTCGATTACCTTTATCCCTAAAGGCCAATCCAAGGAATTTGGAGGAGCTTTCCGCTATGGATCTGGATCTCTGATTTTGAGTCCACCAGGAAATAAGTCGGGACGTTTTGGCGTAGCAGAATACCCTAAATTAATTATTCCCAAGGGCATGACCGCCCACTTCGACGAGCCTTGGCGCGCGAAAGGGGTGTATGATTCGACCTACTATTTTAAAGTGCCTAGCATCGCTCTGGATAGTTTGACCCAAAAGGCACCCGTATTTGTGGGCACCTTTCACTCTAAAGGGCTTTTACCTCCCATAAACACGCAATTGATCTTGAAGCCGGACCAAAGTTTTGGCTTTACTTATACCCAGAAAACACCCCTAAAAATCTATCAAAACAAGGCCAACCTCAGTTTGAGTGCCCCGCTGGAAATGGATAAAAAGGGCCTTCATACGGCAGGATCTTTTGCCATGGAGGGTTTTCAATCATCCATGAAAGAGGCCTTCCTTTACCCGGATTCATTGATTAGTGTGGGTTCGGAGGGAAAACTAGGGGAGATGGCTAACAAGAAAGGGCCCATCGCGAGCCTGCCTGGTCACCGATTCAGCTGGTTGCCGCGTGAGGATTCGCTGGCGATCTATCCGGAGAAGAATTCCTTTGCACTCTATGCGAATCAGTTGCAATTAGAGGGGCCGGTTTGGATGCACAAGAAGCAGGTTTTTGGGAAGGGCGACATTACCCTGGGTGATGGAAAACTGAAATCAGAACTGTATTATTTCCAACCCGCGACGTGGAAATCGAAGGATGCATCGCTCACCATAGGTTTGAAGAAACCGGTATTCCAAGCGGAACGGATTTCCATCGAAGCCGCACCCGGGGCCGTGAATCTGAATTTTAAACCGGTGGAGGAATCATCAGCTTTGTTGCCGATTCAAGGGTATAAAACCGCTTACATTGGTGCGGTTTGGGAGCAAAAAAACCAAAAGATAAAATTACAGAAGCCCGTTTTACAAACCCTAGATTCCACTTCGAAAGCAGGGCCCATCACGGCGAAATCCGGCGTACTAGATCAAGTATCTGAGGTCATTTCGCTAGAAGGAGTGAAGGAAATCGAGATTGGGCCAGCGACGGTTTATCCGGCAAAAGGCTTGCTTGCCATCGCGAAAGGTGGCCAATTTAAGTCACTCACCGGAGCGAGGGCAACGGTGAATGGTCATGTTTTGGCAAACATCAACACCGTCACCGCTAACGCGAATCGATTTACGGGAACCGCGAATTACCTCCTGCCAGTGGAGGGAAGCGACAGCTTGGTGATTCCGATGAAGAACTTCGATTTTCTGCCGGAGGGAATCAGAGCTGAAGCACGCTACATCGAGAAAACCCCTTTAAAATTAACCTCGCACCAAGAATTTAAGGGCGATGTGTATTTCCTTTCTGAAAAACCGAGCTTGGAATTCAAGGGCTCGATTAGACCTTTATTAGGCACTTTGAAGTTCAAAACGGCCTGGATTCCGTTCGCAAATTCGAAGGGAATAGTCGTGAACGACGAGTTAAAAGACGAACTCGGTCGCTCGGTCACCGCCGGTATTTTCGTGAATGCGGCGAATAAATTATACCCTTCTTTCTTAGGCCCCATGTCGAATGAAGACGATCCCGTCCTGTTCAAAGCGGCCGGCGAAGTAACGGAAGCCTCCGAAGTGTACAG
>JAGWUO010000237.1 GCA_028868395.1 Cytophagales bacterium
TATGATTAAAGACGTGGAATTAGGCGTGGGTGAGGTTCGCTTTACCGTTGTTTTAACGACACCAGCCTGTCCATTAAAAGAGAAGATTAGAAAAGATTGCGAGGACGCGATTCACAATTTAGTGCATCCAGACCTCAAAATCGTGATTCATATGACGGCTGAAGTAACCACTTTGACCTCCAAAGACCCCCTCATTCCAGGTGTTAAAAACGTGATTGCGGTTGCATCCGGTAAGGGTGGCGTAGGTAAATCAACGGTAACGGCGAATTTAGCGATGGCCTTGAAAAATGCTGGAGCGAAAGTGGGGATTTTAGATGCAGACATTTCTGGACCCTCTATTCCGGTGATGTTTGGAGCAGAAGATTTACAGCCGCTTGTAACAGAAGTAGACGGCAAGAATCGCATTCAGCCGATCATGCAATATGGCATCAAGATGATTTCCATGGGGTTTTTAGCTCCGAGCGAAAGTCCTGTGCCTTGGAGAGGTCCTATGATGACGCAGGCCTTGCGTCAGTTTTTTGGAGATACAAACTGGGACGAATTAGATTATTTATTGATCGACCTTCCTCCTGGAACTTCTGACATACATTTAACATTAGTTCAACTGATCAAATTAACGGGGGCAGTGATCGTGACGACTCCTCAAAAAGTCGCTCTATCCGATGCAACGAAAGGCTTAGCTTTCTTTAAGCAAGCCGGCATCAATGTGCCTTTGTTAGGTTTAGTCGAAAACATGGCCTATTTCACTCCAGCTGAATTGCCTGAAAACAAATACTATTTGTTTGGTAAAGATGGCGGAAAGCAATTAGCCGAGAAATATGCGGTTCCTTTCTTAGGTGAGGTTCCTTTGATTCAAGCGATTCGGGAAGCAGGAGATGAAGGTAAGCCTATCGCATCGAGCGAAGGACCAAGTGCCGATGCTTTTGCGTCCATTGCCGCTAACTTAGCGCAGCAAGTAGCCATTTCTAACGCGAATCAAGCCTCTTAATATGGAAAACCACCCACTACATACCCGAATTCAAACCGCGTTAGACAGCATTAGGCCTTATTTAGTGGCCGATGGAGGCAATGTTGAAATTGTCGAAATCACTCCTGAAAATGTGCTTAAATTAGCACTAACAGGCAATTGTCAATCTTGTAATATGTCTGCTATGACTTTTAGAGCAGGGGTAGAAGAGGCTATCCGTAGAGATGTCCCAGAAATTACAGCAGTAGAAGAAGTAAAACCCTAAAAGGCATATGATGCGGATAGGAATATTTTTTGGCGGCCCCGCGCGTGAACGGGAAATCAGTTTTTTAGGTGGTAAAACAGCCATGGCACACCTGAACAAGGCTTTGTTTCAACCTATCCCCGTTTTCGTGGATAGCTTAGGCAACTTTATCTTGATCAAGGAGGAGCTCATTTTCGAAGAATCGATCCGTTCTTTTTACCCACCTAAACGCTTACAATCCGCTCCCTTCAACGTCTACATCGAATCATTGCCTGATGCGGATCCAGCAGAACTATTAAGTGAGGTCGGAACCGTTATTCAACCGGCAGATTTTGCCAAACACTTTGACTTTGCGTTCATCGCCATGCATGGCCCTGGCGCAGAGGATGGAAGTATTCAAGGACTATTAGAGTGGTACAATATTCCCTATTCAGGCCCAAGCGTTTTAGGCTCGGCGATCGGTATCGATAAGGCCAAACAAAATGAATGGCTTCAGAAATCAGTCGGATTAGAAAAGAAATTCTTCGTTTTACAACGCGACGACTACACTAAATACGGCAGAGAGACCCTTTTCGAACAAGTAAAAAAAGAAATCGGTATTCCATTTGTGGCCAAAGCGCCACACCAAGGTTCCTCCATTGGCCTTGCCTTTGTGAAAGAAGATTCCCTCGAGGTTTTCGATAAAGCGATCAAAAAATGCTTGTTCATCGAAGAGATTTACCGCGAAGATTGGATAAAACTAGATGAAGAAGCACAGGTTGCCTTATTGCAAAAAATGGTCAATCTAGACGAGGGAATCGGTTTCCCTGTCGTGTTCCAAAAACAGGTTTACCACCACCCTGCTGATCTTTTAGAAGCCCTTCGGGAGTATTTCACGCATACGGTAACTAAAGCAAGCATTCAATCCATTCACTCGGAAGACGCTATTTTATTAGAGTCCTTCGTGAATGGAAACGAATTCAGCTGTGGCGTCATCCAAACCCCAGCCGGTCAAGCAGTGGCACTTCCTCCCACGGAAATCGTCATCGACGAATCAGTAGAAGTGTTTGATTTTAATGCCAAATACAAATCCAAATTAACCCGCAAACGCATCCCGATGCACGCTAGCCTTGCTCACTTACAAGTGATTCAGGCGCAAGTAAAACAGGCTTTTGAAGATTTAGGTTTTGGCGTTTGTACCCGCATCGATGGATTCCTTGATAAAAATGGGGTTGTTGTTCTTCATGATCCGAATACCATCCCTGGGATGTCACCTAGCTCATTAATCTTCAAGCAAATGGCTGAAATCGGCTTAAATGTAACGGATTCATTGACCTATTTCATCCGCCAATCTATCCGTGAGCGTTTAAGAACCGGCAAAAACTACTATTTCATTAGCCAGCAATTAAAAGCTTTAGACGAAGCTATCGCGGCCTCATTGCAAGCGAAAGCAGCGAAAGAGGAGCAGGTTTTGGAAATTAGTGGCTCGACTGATGAGGCATTAGAAGCGAGCTTCCAAACTATTAAACAGAAAGCAGCTGAATTAGCAGCCCTTGGAACCGAAAACGTTCGTGTTTGTACTCCTTTGGAAATCGAAGAAGGCGAAACATTACTTCCTTTGCATGTCGCTCATTTAAGTAAAGATACAGCCAAAGAAATGTT
>JAGWUO010000238.1 GCA_028868395.1 Cytophagales bacterium
TAGTACGAGAGGACCGAGTTGGACTGACCGCTGGTATATCAGTTGTTCTGCCAAGGGCATAGCTGAGTAGCCACGTCGGGACCAGATAAGCGCTGAAAGCATCTAAGTGCGAAACTGACCTGAAGATGAGTATTCCATGAAGGGTCCGTGTAGACGACACGGTCGATAGGCTACAGATGTAAAGACAGTAATGTCAAAGTCGAGTAGTACTAATTACCCGAAAGCTTACCTTTTATTAATTTACACACTGCTGTTTATTTTATCTCACAATATGGCTAAAGGCTAAAACCTTGCAAAAAGTATGGAGCCGATAGGACGGGTGTTCACCTCTTCCCATCTCGAACAGAGAAGTTAAGCCCCGCACCGCTGATGATACTGGGATCAAACCCGGGAAAGTAAGTAAGCTCCAAGTTATTTAAAAAAAACCGCCTCCTAGGAGAGCGGTTTTTTTTTGCATAACAGGCAAGCAGTCGCCGCTTTGCGGCTTAGTCGTCACTGCGTGACTTAGTCATCGCTACGCGATTTAGTCAGAATTAGAGTATAGAGTATAGAGTAGAAAGTACAGAGTAGAGATACGGCATAAAAAAGAGGCTGACGCCTCGTTTTTTATTCATTCATGAAATATCAACCCCGCGCACTTTGGTCTTTGAACAATGGTCTTTGAACACTGCTCTTTGAACTTAGACCTTTGCTCTTTGGTCTTTGACTAGCGACTCCCGACTTCGGACTCCTAATTACTGCATTCACCATCTATCCTCTCTACTCTATAATCTATACTCTTATTTCCTTTTGCGAATTGCTCGTTCTTAAGTATCTTTGCAACACTATTGCAAAATAAGTTAAGAATAAATATTTAGTTAAATGTCTAATAAAAAGTATAAGCACTTATTGCCAGCGGAGAAAGTAGGAGTTTTTCTTTCTCTTCTCTGTGCAATACATTGCCTTACTTTACCTCTTATTCTATTTGCAGCACCTTATTTAGCTAGTTCTATTGCCTTTAGTCCTTTGATTGAATGGATATTAGTTGTTGGTAGTTTTGGTATGGCCTTGCTTCTGTTATGGCAGGATTTTCGTAAGCACAGAAAGCCAATGCCTTTGTATTTTCTGGGCCTAGCTGTTTTGATTAAACTGGTCGATACGCTGGTTGGAGTGAAGTCGATTGAGTGGATTTTTGGCCTTTCCTTAGGGGTCTTTATCACTCTAGCCTATTGGTTTAATTATAAGCATAAAACCGCTTGTACCTGCAAAATCAAGTAGTTGATATCTTTAAACGCAGGAATTTTGTATCTTTATATCCTATCCCGGTTATAAATACTATTCAGTGAGCATTTCCTATCAACCCGTTATTGGCCTTGAAATTCACGCACAGTTGCAGACAAATTCGAAGATTTTCGCGAGCGACCCTGTGCTTTTTGGACAAGAAGCAAACACCTTAATTTCACCTATTTCGTTAGGTCATCCAGGTACCTTACCTTATTTAAACAAAAAGGTGGTGGAGTTTGCTATAAAGATGGGTTTAGCAATTGGATCTGAAATTGCGCCTCAACAGTATTTTGATCGTAAGAATTATTTTTATCCAGATCTTCCTAAGGGATATCAAATTACGCAGGATAAAACGCCTATTTGCGTAGGGGGGTCTGTTTTGGTTCATTTGAAGGATGGAGATAAGAGGTTGGAGTTTCACCACATTCACCTTGAAGAAGATGCGGGTAAATCGCTACATGAGGGAGATAATCCTTTCAGTTATTTAGACTATAATAGAGCTGGAACACCCCTAATAGAGATGGTGACAGAGCCGACTATCCATTCCTCTGAAGAAGCTTTTGCTTTGGTTTCCGAGGTGCGTAAATTAGTGCGCTACTTAGGAATTTGTGATGGAAATATGGAGGAGGGGTCTCTACGTGCGGATGTTAACGTTTCGATTCGCCCTGTGGGAACGACTGCCTTAGGTACGAAAGTGGAGATTAAGAATATGAACTCCCTACGTAATATTCAACGGGCGATTGAGCACGAAATCGTTCGACAAACGAAGGTATTAAACGAAGGGGGTACGTTAATTCAAGAAACGAGAACCTTTGATGCTCATACGGGAACGACACATTCCATGCGGGTGAAAGAGACGATGAATGATTACCGGTATTTCCCCGAGCCTGATTTGGCACCTTTGGAGATATCAGAAACATGGTTGAAAGAAATTAAGGCGGCGATGCCTCTATTGCCTTGGGAACAAGAGCAAAAGTTAGTAAAGGAATTTGGCTTACCTGCTTATGATGCACACTTCTTAGCGGATACGCGTGAAATGGCAATGTATTTTGAAGCGGCAGCCTCCTATTCTAAAGCCTATAAATCAATTTCGAACTGGCTAATGGGGCCTGTGAAGTCACATTTGAACGATTCAAATCAATCGATATCGGAATTTGTATTAAGTCCTAAGACTTTAGCTGAATTAGTGGATTTGGTTGAGGCGGGTACCTTAACACATAATTTAGCGGCACATCAATTATTTCCTTTGGCCATCGAAAACCCTAGTAAATCGCCCTTGCAAATTGTGGAGGAGCAAGGTTGGTTGAATGCACAATCGGGTGATGAATTAATTACTTGGGTGCAGGAAGCGATTGCTGCTTATCCAGAGAAGGTGAAAGAATTTCAAAAAGGAAAGAAAGGATTGATCGCTTTATTCATTGGAGAAGTGATGAAGAAATCGAAGGGTACCGCTGATCCTAAGCGGGTAAATCAATTAATGTCAGAAGAACTAGCGAAAGCATAAATGAGATTAATCGGGATCATATTGTTATTTGCGACCGCCATTCAGGCTCAAAATTTTGAGCTGCGCGTGGAAGCGAAGACGCTT
>JAGWUO010000239.1 GCA_028868395.1 Cytophagales bacterium
TTTCTTAAGCCCAGCTTCTGGGGAAGCGCGTTTAAAGAAAAATATCACGGACCAAAAAGCCATGTGGAAGGAATACGTGGACATCACAAAAGATGTGACACGTTGGAAGCCATTTACCTTGTCTTATGCGCAATCCGAGGAATATCCCACGCAGGTGGCGCCTACGTTATGGGCACACAAGACCTTGAAAGAGCAGATTATGACGGCGATTAAAGAAAGTCCGTTGCGCGAGAAGAAGGAATATGTGTACTCGGATTTATCGTATTATTTATTGCCATCGGAATCGCCGCGCATGACTGGAAAGCCTTGGACAGATTATTTAGCGGATACTTTTTACAAACCTTTAGGAGCATCTACTTTAGTTTACCAGGCAGAAAAGCATTTTCCACTAGCGCGCATTGTTCCATCGGAATATGATTCATTATTCCGTAAGACGTTAATTCACGGGAAGGTGCACGACGAGGGTGCTGCTTTATTAGATGGTATCTCAGGTCACGCAGGCTTGTTCGGGAATGCGAATGACTTAGCGAAATTAATGCAGATGTACCTCCAAAAAGGCTATTACGGTGGCCAGCAATTCATTCAAGAATCGACGATCAAACAATGGACGTCTTATCCATTTAGCGCGGCAGAAAATGCACGTCGCGGGGTGGGTTTTGACAAAGTGGATCGCAATAAGGCGGGTATTTCGGCGGCTGCTTCGGCGAGTCCGGAGAGCTTCGGCCACTCGGGTTTTACGGGAACCTATACGTGGATTGATCCTGCACAGGATTTGGTCTATGTTTTCTTATCGAACCGAGTGTATCCGACGCGGAATAATTCCAAAATTTCAGATATGAACATTCGCACAGGAATCAATGAAGTGATTTACCAAGCGATTAAAAAAGGAAACTAATATGCGCATACTCATCACGGGGGGTACAGGTTTTGTGGGTGGTGCTCTGAAGCAATTTTTGCAGACTCAGGGCCACGAGGTGGTGATTTTATCGCGATCTGGCGGAGACTTCCAATGGGATGTTTCCTATGGCTACATCGATCCAGCAGCATTCGAAGGCGTAGATGCGATCGTGCATTTAGCCGGGGCGGGCATCGCGGACGAACGCTGGTCTGCCGCTCGCAAAAGAGAATTGATTAACAGCCGCGTGCGTAGCACTGCGGTGTTATACCAGGCTTTATCGACGATTCCCCATTCGATTAAAACGGTTGTTTCTGCCTCCGCTATCGGCTTTTACGGAGCGGATACGGGCGAGCAGGAATGTGTGGAAACCTCGCCTGCGGGCTCGGATTTTCTAGCGGACTGTACCAAACAATGGGAGGAAGCAGTCGATTTAATCGCCACCCTAGGCATTCGATTAGCGAAAGTCCGCATCGGCTTAGTGATGGGTGCAGCAGGGGGTATTTTTCCGGTTATTTCGAAGCCGATTCGGTATTACGTAGGCGCTAATTTAGGTTCAGGAAAGCAATGGCAATCCTGGATTCACATAAACGACCTAGTGAGAATTTTTAACGAGTTATTGATAAATTCGAGCCTTTCTGGCGTCTATAATGGCGTAGCTCCGGAGCCTATTAGGGCAGGAGATATGAATAAACAAATTGCCAAAGCATTACACAGACCCTTCTTTTTACCCGCTATTCCAGGGTTTTTACTTCGCCTGGTTTTAGGCGAGATGGCGTGTTTAGTGCTGGGAGGGAGCCGTGTGTCTTCGGCCAAAATAGAAAAAGACGCAGCCTTTTCCTTTACCTTTGTCCGCTTCGAGGAAGCATTAAAAGAACTAGTACATGTCTAAAAAAATATTGATTTATTGTGGGTCTTCGAAAGGCCACAACCCCGTTTATGCGGAACAGGTAGTGAAATTAGCGCAAGCTTTGCATGCCCATGGTTGCCAAGTGATTTTTGGCGCGGGAAGTGTGGGTTTGATGGGCGTTCTAGCCGATGAGTTCTTGCGCTTAGGCGGTCACGCGATAGGTGTAATCCCTAAGTTCATGGAGCCTTGGGAAGTGAAGCACAAGGGCTTGCCAGAATTGCACGTAACCGATACGATGCATACGCGTAAGGCATTGATGGCGGACATGGCAGATGGTGTCATTGCGATGCCAGGCGGCTTTGGGACGTTGGACGAATTGTTCGAAATCTTAACATGGAAGCAATTAGATCTGCACGAGATGCCGGTTTCGGTGTTTAATATCAATGGCTATTTTGATCACCAATTGAAGCAAATTCAACACATGGTGGACGAGGGATTCTTGAAGCAACCGAATATGGACGCCTTACAAGTGGAATCTGATCCCGAAAAACTAGCAGATTGGATCATGGCCTATCAGCCAGAGAAGATGGAGAAAAAGTGGATTTACGTGGGATGAGAAAACTGTTGTTCTTCTTGTTGATGTCGGAATTTCTGATGGCCCAAAAAGCCCCGGAGAACTTAGGTTCTGCCGTGAATTCAGAATTTTCCGAATTGAATCCGGTGATTTCACCGGATGGAAGAACGCTGTATTTTGGACGTAAAAACCACCCCGCTAATCGCTATGGAGTGAAAGGCTCGGAAACGATTTCGGGGTCCCAGGATATTTGGTTCTCTGAAAAAGTAGGAGATACCTGGAGCACCGCAAGACGACTTTCCGAGGTATTAAATCGCGATCAGTATAACACCATTTTATCGATTTCTCCAGATGGCCAAACAATCCTCTTAAAAGGCGCCTATGTCAATGGCACCTATGAAACACGTGGGTTCTCCATCTCGAATAAAACGACTGCCGGCTGGACCGTTCCCGTCAAAGTCGACATCCCGGGCTACGAACAAATGAGCAAAGGGAAGAATGAATATGGGTAT
>JAGWUO010000240.1 GCA_028868395.1 Cytophagales bacterium
TGAGTGTAAGCCCATTTGGTGACTTATGTGCGTAATATAGGCCTGTTTAGGCTTTAAATCCGCGATTAATTCAAGCGCTTCTGCTAATGTAAAATGAGAGACGTGGGTTGTCTTGCGCAAGGCATTAATGACTAAAACGTCCAAATTTCGTAGCTTATTTTGCTCCTCAGGGGCGATGGAATTTGCATCCGTCACATAGGCAAAATTCCCAAATCGAAAACCCAATACATCTAAGTAATAATGCTTCACGAAGATAGGCTGAATAGCAATTCCTTGTACGGTAAAGGGCTCTCCATCGATCTCATAGACATCGATCTCTGGAACTCCGGGATATTTATTCTCCCCAAAAGCGTAGGCAAACTCCCGCTTCAACTGCTCAATAACCTGAGCGCGGGCATACAATGGAATCGACGATTGCTGGTGGAAATTAAATCCCCGCACATCGTCCATCCCGGCGGTATGATCTTTGTGTTCGTGCGTGTAGAGAACGGCATCCAAGCGTTTAATGCCAGCCCGAAGAACCTGCTGGCGAAAATCTGGACCCGTATCGATAATGAAACTCTTCCCCCCTATTTCGATATGTACCGAAACGCGAAGACGCTTATCTCGTTCATCTGTAGATTGACAAACGGGGCAAGCACAAGCAATCATCGGAATCCCCTGCGAAGTTCCCGTTCCTAAAAACGTCACTTTAGAAGGGGACATAGCTTTATTCCGTTAAGGCTTTCACCTGAGAAACTAAGGAATCGAAGTTCAATGGCTTAGCTAAGAAATCATTGAATCCAGCTGCTTTAAAGTCATCCATCGAATAGTTACGTGCGTTTCCCGTGATGGCGATCATAGGAATGGCTGCTTTTTTCGAGTCTGCTAACGCACGGACCGCACGAGCGCAATCCATACCGTCCATAACTGGCATATTGATATCTAATAAGATAATGTCAAAATCAGCCTTGGCTAATTCATCTAACACTTGTTGTCCGTTTTTTACGGCGTGGATCTGAAAATTTTGAAATTCTAAAATCTTCTTAGCTAGATTTTGGATCACTGAGCTATCTTCCGCTATCAATACCTTTTTCATATATTCTTTATTTATCGTCAATTACGAGTAAAAATAGCCAAAGGAATGTGGATTTCAAACGATTTTTGGCAATAAAAAAAGCGGCCCATTGCTGAACCGCTTTTTTATCAAGATCTTGATTTTATTTCAAGTAAAAAGAAACCGAAGATTTGTCCCAATCTAACGTCACCTGCCCTGAAGCCGTGATTCCGATGGTAAATTGCTCCGTGTGCGCGTGCTCGCTAACACGTGCTTTCACGCGTAAAACGTCGTTCGCCTCTTTGTAAGTATAGGCCCCCCACATTTTAGCTTCTTTGTTAAAGATAATTGTCCATTCTGTTTCACCAGGGATAGTGAACAAGGAATAAATACCCTTAGGTAAGGTTTTACCTTGTACCGTGATGTCATTGGAAACTTCGATCGTCGTCGCTTCATTCGCGCCTGTTCTCCAAACTTCACCATAAGGCACTAGCGCTTTCGCTTCTTTGGTACCAAAAACCAAACGGCCTTTCACTGAAGGTTGTGCGTATTTAATCATCACTTCTGTGTTTCCTACTTTTTGAGTAGCTACCGCAGCTGGTGATGGAGCCGCTTTCTGTGCTAAAACACTGAAAGAAACTAAACAAGTCAATAGTAATAAGAACTTCTTCATAGGTTGTTTTTTATTTAGATTACAAATTAAGCCAATAATTCAATTTCAACACCAAAGCACGGTTACGAATTTGCATAATCTCTGGAAAATAATTGTCCGTGTAGACTAGGAACAAATCCGAAGCTGGCTTGTAACGCCATTGCAATCGTGCATTCAGGTTAATATTTTTTGTTTGTTGGTTTAATTGAAAGAACGTGGCAAAGAACAATTTGTTTGAAAAAGTGATATCTATTTTTGGACGAATGATCCAAAAATTAGAGGAAACTTTCTTCGCTGCTGCCACATCCGTTCCTGGAATGGCGACATCTACGATATCATTGTAATCCACAGCTACCGAAAAACTACCATAGGGTTGGAAGCGATAACCTACATCCGCTGTGATTCCAGTGCGCCAGCCTTGGCCATAATAACCACCAAAACGAGACGACAAAGTATACGTAAATAACTTTATCGGGGAAGAATTATACCGCGCATTCAGGGCATACCAATCGTGCTCAGTCCCTTTTTTCAAGGCTGTATTTCCCATGCGAGTCGCGTCGAAATCATACAATAATTTCACATAATCATAAGACAGGTAAGCGCCAAAAGTCGAGCGATCCTTCATCGTTCCTTCATAAGCTACATACGACGTATTGTCCGTAAATGTGCCTTGGTTATTCCAATAGCTCATTGTCATCGCTGAAAGCGTTGTATAAAACACATTCGTCGACTTGTTTTTGGGGTAAAAATTCTTCGCAGCATCTAGTTGTGTTTGCAAATAATTAACCCGCGGAACATAACCTGTTTCTGGATTGTAATTTTCGCCCACCCAAGATTCCTTCGCAGAGAAAGTCCAGTTATTGTCTTTATAGGCTAGAGAAGCGGCTTGTGCAAAACCTCGATCCTTTTGCAAAGGACTAATCGTGTTCGCATAAAAAACTGAACCGGTCCAGAAGTTATCCGCCGAGGCTAAATTATACTCCACTCCCACATCGCGATTAAAGGGCTGAAAGCCATTTGAGCGCTGCAAATCAGTATCGATAAAAGATTGTTTATTCACCATATAGGCTCCAAAATTGGAAC
>JAGWUO010000241.1 GCA_028868395.1 Cytophagales bacterium
GGGTGTGGTTCGGAAGTTTTAGCCGCAATAACGATGTTTGCGCCCTCTGAAGCTAGTTTTTTCGCAATCTCTAATCCAATTCCACGAGATCCTCCCGTGATAAAAACGGTCTTATTTTTGAAGTGCATCTTTTTCCTATTTTTTCTTCTTCTAAATTACGATTTTCTTTCAAAGACAGATACATTTTAAACTTTTGCATTGTACTTTTGTGAATTAATAATCACGCTTAAGACAGAAATGATTTTACCTTTTAAATCCGTCAGCCTTTCACACCGTACTGCGCCGCTCGCCATTCGCGAGATGTTAGCGTTGAACGAGGATGAGAGCAAAGGATTTTATGTGAAGTGTAAGGATCTTTTTGGCCTAAATGAATTATTAATTGTCTCTACCTGCAACCGCACGGAGTTCTATTATACCTCAGATCGCGCTATTTCGACCGATTTAATCAAGGCCTTCTTAATCGAAAAAGGCTTAACGAACACCGCTGAATATTTGGGTTATTTCAAGCAAATGGACGAAACCGAGGATTCTCTACGCCATTTATTCGAAGTAGCGACCGGCTTGCAGTCGAAAGTAGTAGGGGATTTACAGATCCCGAATCAAATCAAAAAAGCCTACCAACAAGCGGCCGATTTAAATATGGCTGGTCCGTATTTGCACCGCTTGATGCATACCATCTTCTATTCTAACAAGCGCGTAGCGCAAGAAACGTCGTTCCGAGATGGAGCAGCTTCCGTTTCGTATGCGACCGTTGCCTTGGCTGAAGAACTTTCCCAAGCCCTTCCTAACCCAAAAGTCTTGATCCTTGGATTAGGCGAAATCGGTTTAGATGTGTGCAAGAATATGGAGGAAAAGGATTTTGCGGAGTTCACGATTATGAACCGCACCATCGAGAAAGCGGAGAAAATCGCCGCAGGAAAAGAACTTTTCAGAGTCGCTCCTATCGCTGACTTGTGGAAGGAAATCGCCGCTGCTGACATCATTATCTCGTCTGTTCGCACGGATAGCCCGATGATCACGCAGGCAGAGATAAAGAAATTGCAATTATTGTCCTTTAAATATTTCATCGACCTTTCTGTGCCGCGCAGCATCGAAGACGGTATCGAGAAGATTAATGGAGTGCTTTTATACAACATTGACACCTTGAAAGAGCGCGCGGATGAGGCTTTGGCCACTCGCTTAGCCTCTATTCCGGATGTACGCACGATCATCGAAGAGAGTATTGTGAGCTTTAATGATTGGTCTAAAGAGATGGAGGTTTCGCCTACCATTCACAAATTGAAAAATGCGCTGGAGCAAATCCGTAAGGAGGAGATGAACCGCCACATGAAAGGTTTGACGAAGGAAGAGACAGAGAAGCTAGAGAAAATTACGGCTGGTTTAGTCCAAAAAATCATCAAACAACCCATCATCCACCTAAAAGCCGCTTGCAAGCGTGGCGATTCAGATAAAATGGTGGATGTCTTGAACGACCTGTTCAATCTAGAGAGTTTCGAAGAAATCGAATCTTAAATCTTCCCTTATGAATAGTGAGATTCTCCAAAAGCTGGCCCGCTATTGCGCCTACCAGGAAAGATGCGTGCAAGAATTGGAGCAGAAGATGAAAACTTTTGAGGTTTCTCCAGTTGAGTATTCTGAGTATTTAAACTGGCTCCGAGAAAACAACTACCTGAATGAAGCGCGTTTTGTCGAGATCTTTGTCCGTTCAAAATTCAATCAAAAAAGCTGGGGTCGCACGAAAATCAATTACGAATTACGCAAGCGAGGCATTTCCGCCTCACTTTTAGCCTCCGCTTGGGATGGCATCGATGATGCGGATTATATCGAGAAAGCCCGTGCTATTTTACAAAAGAAAAAAGACGAGATCAAAACCGGGACTTCGCCGCAGCGCTATCAGAAGTGCTATAATTTTGGCCTCTCCAAAGGCTATGAATCCTCCCTTGTTCGCGAGCTATTGAAGCCTCTATTTGCATAAAAGTAAATTTTTCCTACCTTTGGCATATGAATTCACACGCAATCAACTATTTAACAGGGTATTATTACGCAGGTTATTACAACGCTGCCTAATCGGTTATATAGTTTTTTGTCAATTATATCAGCCGACTTTACGTCGGTTTTTTGTTTTATGAGCTTACACATCACAGCGGCGAGCCGCTTAAACAGCGTGGAGGAATACTATTTCTCTAAGAAATTGAAGCAGATCGCGGCTTTAAAGGAATCTGGTGTACCTATCATTAACTTAGGAATCGGATCTCCAGACCTAGCCCCATCTTCTGAGACCATCGCAGCCTTGACAGAAAGCGCGGCTAACCCATCGCATCACGCTTACCAAGGTTACCAAGGTATTCCGGCGTTACGCGAGGCATTCGCCTCGTTTTATGCAAAGCATTATGGCGTTACGGTTAATCCCGCTTCCGAAATTTTACCCTTGATTGGTTCCAAAGAAGGTATCATGCACATCGCCATGGCCTATTTAGAAAAAGGCGACGTGACTTTGATTCCTAATCCAGGCTACCCTACTTATTCGGCAGCCTGCTCATTAGCCGGTGCCACGGTAGAAAGTTATGAACTATCCGCTTCCGATGGTTGGTTACCCGATTTAAAGGCCTTAGAAAAGCGGGATCTTTCGAAAGTCAAAATCATGTGGGTCAATTACCCGCACATGCCTACCGGAGCTCAAGCAACGGTTGAATTCTTCACTGAATTACGTGATTTTGCCATTCGCCATTCGATCTTGTTAGTGAACGATAATCCCTACAGCTT
>JAGWUO010000242.1 GCA_028868395.1 Cytophagales bacterium
TACGCTGCGCCGCCGCCTCGTTTAATAAAGGAACGACGGTTTCAGCCACCGCCTCGTGGAATTCAAAACATTCCGCTGGACCGTAATCAAAACGACCTAAGCTAGCGAAAGCATAATCGCGGTAGTTTTCAAAACCCGCGTTCAAAGCCACTTGATGACGTTTCTCGATCAACGACGTGTACAAATCGTTCAATTCGTTTTTAATCGTTAAGCGCTTTTGGACCATGGTTTGGTACACTTCTTCGCGTTCTGCGCGATCCGTGGATTCCAACAATGCGCCTGCCTGTTGCAAGGTTTTTTCTTCGCCTTTAATCGTCACCATTAAGGCGCCGGTCAAGGCCCCGTAATTGGTTTCTAAATTCTGTAATTCTGTAAACAAGGGAATATTTTCCTCGCGGAAGATCTCAATGGCCTTTTTCATGCCGCGCAACATCACCGGGAATCCTGTTTCTGTTAGTTCGTTCACGTATGGGCTTTCAATTACTTTCTTATTCCACGCATCGTCAAAAACAGAGGCATTGGGCATAATTTCATTGACAAACTGCGCGTAGCTCGTTTGCAACGTCTCGTTTTGGTTATCGCAAGACATTTTGATGTAGCGCCAAGCGAAGTTTTCAGATAGGTAGGATTCTAATTCGGAGCGGTTTGCACAAAAATCCCGTAAATCAGCAATGCTGGAGATTTCTGTCGCACTCAATTGCTCAAAATAGGGCAATACTGATTCCCAGGTACTCAACTGAAAATCTGCCGGCAAAAATGTTCTCTGTTTCATATTAATCTAAGTCAATCACTACCCCAGCGCTCAATGGATGCGCCACACATGTTAAAATATAACCCTTTGCGATCTCGCCTGGGGTTAAGCCGTCTTCCTCATCCATTCCCACATTTCCACTTTTGCAAAGCCCCATACAAGCCGTACACATGCCCGCTTGGCAAGAATAGGGGATATCTAAGTCGGCCTCTAAAGCTGCCTCTAGAATGGTTTCGCTCGGTTGAACGGTAATTTTATGCTCTTTCCCCTCGTAAATCAAGGTCACTTCTTGCGTTTGCAACGAGCCATCCTCTTCGGCCTGCTCCATTTCTTCACTGGCCACCACCCCAAAAGATTCCTGGTGAATCTGACCCGCCGGCACATCAAACATCGCTAAAGACGATTGCACCTCCGTCATCATTCCTTGAGGTCCACACAAATAATAATGGGCAGACGCGATGTCAAGACCTAATTCTTGTTTTAAATAATAGACAATCGAAGCCTGGTTAATTCTACCTTTCAAACCCGGCCAATTGGCCGCTGGTTGAGAAATCACATGTAAAACTTTGAAGCGATTGGCATGTAAGGATTCCAATGAATCCAAGACCTTTTTGAAGATGATTTGATCCTCGTGACGAGAACCGTAAATCAAATGGATTTTAGACAAAGGTTCGCCGTGTAGGATCGTTTTGATCATTGATAATAAAGGCGTGATTCCTGAACCGGCGCCCACGAAGACATAATTTTTCGAAGCAGACGCCTCGGCTTCCAGGGTAAAATTCCCCATCGGTTCTAATACCTCCAGGCTATCACCTTCTTTCAAAGTGTCGCACAAGAAATTTGAAACTAAGCCTCCTTCGATGCGTTTTACTGTGATGGCAGGCGACATGTCGGTCTTTGAGGAAGACGATAAACTATAACTTCTGCGGACTTTTTTGCCCTCGATTTCGGGGATGACGGTTAAAAACTGACCCGATAGATAATGCAAGGCATCATGAATGGGTTGCCAAAAATGGATCGTCTTCGTGTCGATCGTCTCTTCCGTAATTTCTTTAATTTTTAAATGCATATTAATCGCTGCTAACGGGTTTAATCCAGGCTACGGCACTTGGTCGACTCTCATTGTGCAGTCGATCAAAGGCCGTTACCGTAAATCCATAACCCGGTTTAAGGTCATCTTGTTCCAAAATTAATTCATTTGCCTTCCCTTTGTACACGATATTGCGCGGGTCTTCTAGGTATTTTTTATCCTGTTTGGGGATTCGGTAGACCACATAATAGGCTACCGGATCTTTATCATCCGATTCCTCGCCGGCTTGCCAGCTTAGTTTTTTGTTGGCTAAAAACACCTGAGTAGGCGCATGTGGAGCAATACTATCGAGCCAGGGCGTGGTCGGTAATAATGCAGGATGAGCGAAATAATTCGAGCGAAGGGTGTCTCGAAAGCCTTTCATATTTTTGGTTAGCGAAGTGGAGCTGTAAAAAATCAATCCCTCGCCTTGAGACATGCTACGGCTAATCTCCACCTGCTTTTTCATCTCCTTGTTTGACCATACATCACCTAAATGATACGAAGCCATCCCAAAATAAACGGGCTTTCCGTAGGAATGCGCGTTCCACCACTCGGCTAATGGCTTAAACGGCGCCACCCGATGTGCCGAATCCCAATACAATTGCGGCGCGATATAATCTAACCAGCCCTGCTTTAACCAATGATCCGTATCCGCATACAAATCGTCATAGGATTGCAAACCTTTCACCGTAGGCATCCCATTCACGGGATCGGAAGTTTTATGTCGCCAAATCCCAAAAGGACTAATTCCGAATTTGATTTTCGGATTGGTCTTGCGGATTGTCTCCGAGATTTCCTGAATCAGTGCGCTCGTGTTGCGACGTCTCCAATCAGCCTTTGACTCCCCCGCAAGTCGGTATTTCACGTAGGTGTCTTCATCATTCAAGGTTGATTTCGGATCAGGATACGGATAGAAATAATCATCAAAGTGAATCCCGT
>JAGWUO010000243.1 GCA_028868395.1 Cytophagales bacterium
ATGGCATGGTGTAGCATAGGACGAATCTTTCAAATTCGAGGACAATTCTTGCAATTACGTATTTCAGGATAAATCCGTCCAATTTCCTGGTAATATTCCCTAATTTTAAGATTCGAATGAAAAGACTATTTTTCTTCTTGATCCTATGCAGTTTTTTGAGTCTTCAGGCTCAAAAGCAGACGCGTTATGAACGATTAAGTACGGCCTCAGGATTATCCCAAAGTTCGGTT
The DNA here is from genome assembly GCA_028868395.1 of Cytophagales bacterium. Next base: position 231 of record JAGWUO010000243.1, read on the forward strand.
TATAAAATCATCCAAGACAAGAAAGGTTTTCTTTGGTTTGCCACCGGCGATGGTTTGAATCGATACGATGGACATAATTTCAAGATTTACCGCAATGATCCGAGTGATCCGAAAACGCTGAGTGGGAGTGAAATTTTTACGGTTGCCGAAGACGATGAAGGTAATTTATGGGTGGGAACGCGTAATTCAGGATTAAATAAAATTGAATTAGCTACCGGAAAAATCACGCGCTTTACGAAAGGACCTACCGGGCAAGATTTGTCCAATTCTAATATCCCAAGTATTCTCAATATCGGTAAAGGAAGAATAGGAGTGGCCGTTTTAGGGCTTGGGTATTTAGTCTATGATATTCGAACGAATCAACTCATCAAGGCTGAATCAGAGTGGAATAATCCATTAGTGAAGGAAGTGGCTCGTTTGTTCAAGCATTCTTCTGGTACGGTTTGGATGGGAACTAGGACAGGGTATTTAGTATCTCAGTTGAATGCGCACAGTTATATTCCTTATCAATTTGGAGCGAATAATTACCGGGTACGCGCACTTTTGGAAACAAAAAATGGGGATATTTTAGTAGGAACGGATGGTAGGGGTATTTATCGATTCACGCCAAAGACCCAGCAATTCAAGGTCGTTTTCTACCAAGCCTCTGACCCTTTGTCCCGTCAGAATATTGTGACTTCAATGGCTAAAGACGCGCTGCAAAACCTTTGGATAGGAACGGATAACGGGGTGTATAAGTTGAATGGGGAAGATTTTAAATCCTACACGAATATTCCCTCAAATCCAGATCCAGAATTAGGGCTGTCGTCTAATTCTGTGATGAGTCTCTTTACGGATGCGAATCAAAACACCTGGGTGGGCACCTGGGAAGCCGGATTAAATATTTCTTTTTTCCAAAAGCCGCGCTTCGCCGTCCTCCGCTATAAACCCAATACGTTGCAAGGATTACTTAGTAATAAGGTAAGTACCTTATTGGCTGATGGTGATCGAGGGGTATGGGTAGGTAGTAATGTGGGTTTATCCTATTTCAATCATAAATCAGGCCAGGTAACGCATTATCTCCAAAGTGCTTCCAGTAATAAGTTGAACTCCACAGAGACCTACGATGTGAACTTTATCTATCCTGCGGGTGATGGTGGAGTGTGGGTAGGATTATGGGGTAAAGGGATTAATTTATTTACGAAGGACCACCAGCTGAAGGATTTCCCCTTCAAACCTGGAATTCGAGAGGCTAATTTTAATACGTTAGAATCTTTTAATGGCGAGTTTCTATTAGGGACCGCCGGAATGGGCGTAGTCGTTTTTAATCCATTGACCAAGCAATACCGAGTGCCTTTTGCAGAATTAGGTAAGAATAATTTCTTAAACAAATCAATTGCGGCCATTCGGGTATTAAATGGGAATGAGATTTGGGTAGGAACGGTGGGTTTCGGATTATATGTGTATGAATTGAACACAGGGAAATTGCGTCATTATGTGAAATCAGCTGAGGCTGGGGCCTTGAGTTATAATCACGTGAATAAAATTTACCAAGATCGGCAGCATCGAATTTGGGTAATGACGCAGGGTGGTGGTTTGAATCAATACTTGGGACCTGATAAAGGATTTAAAGTCTATACGGTAAATAATGGACTTGGAAGTAACTCGTTACGAGGAATGGTGGAGGATGCCAAAGGTGATTTGTGGATCACCACCAATGGCGGTATTTCGAAGATGGATGGAAGAACGTTGAAATTTGTCAATTTCGAAGAAGCGGATGGATTACAGGGGAAGGAGTTTATGACGAATGCCATTGCGAAGAATAACCAAAATTGGTTGTTTTTTGGCGGCGTAAATGGGTTGAATTACTTGAAATCTGACAGTTTGCGAATGCGATTAGATGTTCCCCCTGTCTATTTTACGAAGCTCAAAATCTTTAATAAAGACGTAGAACCAGGTGAAGAAAATTCCCCTTTGACCTACGATATTTTGTCCACGAAACACCTGGTGTTGCAGCCGGACCAATCGGTATTTAGTCTGGATTTTGTGGCTTTAGAATACCAAAGGCCTAAAAATAATCGCTATGCCTATTACTTAGAAGGCTTTGAGAAGGATTGGAATCTTGTAGGAACGCAGCGCTCTGTGACCTATACCAACTTGAGTCCAGGGGATTATGTATTCAAAGTAAAGGCGAGTAATTCGGATGGTATTTGGGCTGAGAAACCCTATGAATTAAAAATAACGGTCTTACCCCCATGGTACCGCACTTGGTGGGCTTATCTTCTTTATGTTATTCTCATGGCTGCCGTTATATATGCGTTTATCCGGGAGGTCCGAGTGAGAGAGGCTTTCAGAACGGATATACGTTTAAAGGAGATTGAGAAGGAACGTATTCAGGAATTAGAGCAAGTGAAGACGCATTTCTTTACTAACATCTCGCACGAGTTGCGAACGCCTTTGACCCTCATTACCAGCCCATTAGAAAAATATTTTATCTCGAATGCGAGTCTGAATAAAGACCA
>JAGWUO010000244.1 GCA_028868395.1 Cytophagales bacterium
GGATACTAAAGACGCGTCTAGTTTCCCTTTTCTAATCGAAAAATCGTGGGATTCAATGCTCTATAAAACTTCTAAAGGAGAAAGCATCACTTCTGAGATTGGCCCACTGGGCTACCATTACATATCATCAAACCATTTTTTCACCTATTTTTTCGAGGAATTTATTCCTGCTAATCCAAACATTACTTGTATCAATGCGTGGGTGACTGACATGGTAGAAAAGCCTACGGGCGTGGAAATTAGTTGTAAAAATGGAGATTCATTTATTGCCAAAAAAGTAGCAGACTCCAGACCCGTAAAATCCACAGAGGATGACTTAATCTTCCAGCATTTCAGCGGCAAATTCATCGAGTTTGAGCAGCCCATCTTGGATGATTCTACCATGACCCTAATGGACTTTAGTCTTCCAGCTTCCACTCCAGAAATGGCTGTTTTCCATTATATTTTACCATTTAGTAAATCCAAAGCCTTGATCGAAACGACCGTATTCACGAGGTCTGCCTATAACAAGGTAGCTTATGAGGGAATTTGGCAAGAATATATGGCCCTCCATTATTCAAATCAAAAATTCAACATCCTATCTGATGAAAACGGCACAATACCCATGGGAGTACCTCCTGTTAAAAAAGAGGGCACTATTTTTTCCATAGGAGCTGCCGCAGGAAATATGAAGGCCTCCACAGGCTATGCATTCACAAGAATGCACCAAGATGCTGTTCTGCGCGCGCAAAACCAATCCTCGAAAACGCCTAAAAGATTCCGTTTCTATGATAAAATGCTCTTGAAAATCATGCAAAAGGAAATGAATAAAATTCCTGATGTCATGGATCGTTTATTTGATCGGGTTTCCACACCGCTTATTCTCCGTTTTCTAGATGACAAGACAACATTAAGCCAAGAAATAGGCCTTTTATCTCAATTAGATATCCCCCTTTTTCTAAAACACCTATTGCGATGAAGAATTATATAGGAGCCTTCGTCACCTTATGTTATTACGTGGCCTTCTTAATTTTGGGACCGTGGTCGAGCTCCATAGATTTATACATTTGCGGATTTTTGCTACTGGCCATCGGAATTCCGCATGGAGCTGGAGACCATTTAATTGCTGCCAAAATCGCAAAACGAGAAAACCTCACTTTTCATTTGCGGCCATTTGTGGTCTATTACCTTGGCATTATGCTGGCCTATGCGGCGCTTTGGTTCGTTAGCCCTCTCCTTTCCTTCATCATTTTCATGGCTATCAGTGTGTTCCACTTTGGCGATATGGAGGATACGCAACCGGTGGAATCCACAGAAACGTGGATCAATCTGTTCAAGACCGTTTGCCTTGGTTCTGGAATTTTGTCCTTCATACTGATAAGCCATTGGTCTGAAGCTTTTGAAATCATCTCATCGATGCAAGTCAAAGTGCCGCAACGCTTGCCTGAATTTTCCTTAGTTGCTAGCTTTTTGTTGTTGAGTTTAGGTTTCAAAAAGAAAAATTTTCACCCTTTTTTCAATACATTTTTGGCTTTATCGATTGGATTTTTTCTGCCATTAATTCCCGCCTTTATCTGTTATTTCTCCGGTTGCCATGCGATCACCAGTTTTGAAGGCATGCGAAAGCACTTAGAAATGAGAATATTAGAATTGTACAAAAAACTAATCCCATTCTCTGCTGGCGCCCTTTTATTAGGTTTAACGTATATTTTTATGGTAACCAGAGACTTACAAGTTTACCCCGTTTTCATCTTTCTATCTTTACTAACCCTTCCCCATTTTCTACTTATGCATAAATTAATAAAACGTCCATTTTGACAATTTTGGACAATTTTTATTTTTTTTTAAATTTTTTTTACAATATTTGAAACAATTGCCGACATCACATAGTTTAATCAGTATCACTTTAAATCATTAACATTTATGGAAACATTAAACATTTTATTGAACGGCACACTAGCTGCCGGAGATTACATCGGCTTCACCTTCTTTACAGGTTACATGTCGATGCTTGCTGCTTCGATCTTCTTCATTGTAGAGAGAGGTACAGTAAACGATAAGTGGAAAACATCTCTTTTGATTTCTGCTTTGATCACTTTTATTGCGGCTGTGCATTATTTCTACATGCGCGGTGTATGGTTAGACACTCACGAGTCCCCTACACAATTCCGCTACATTGACTGGACACTAACCGTTCCGTTAATGTGTATTGAATATTTCTTGATTTTAAAGCCAGCAGGCGCTAAAACAGGGATGTTAACACGCTTAATCTTCGGATCTGTAGTTATGCTAGTAGCAGGTTACATTGGAGAAGCAGTAGTTCCAGCTCAAAACGTAATGTGGGGAATCATCTCAACTTTAGGATGGGCATTAATCATTTACGAAATCTACATGGGAGAAGCTTCAAAATTAGCTGCGGCTTCTACGAATGCAGACGTTCAAACAGGTTTCAAAGTAATGCGTTGGTTCACATTAGTAGGTTGGGCAATCTATCCAATCGGCTACATGATGTTACCAGGCAACTTGTTATCTGGTTTCACAGGAAACATCGACTTAGCATACAATATTGCAGATGCAATCAACAAAATTGGTTTTGGCCTTGTTGTTTGGAACATCGCAAAAGGTGCTACAGCAGCAGAAGCGAAGTAATATTTGTCTCGGCAATAAGAGGGGGGCGGTCATCGATCGCCCCCTTTTTTTATGGCCAAAATTTAGTTAGCTTAGTACCTGTAAACCTGTTAACTATGCTCT
>JAGWUO010000245.1 GCA_028868395.1 Cytophagales bacterium
TATTTCCTAAACGAGGACCTGCTGGAATGAATAATTCCAACTTGTCTTCTTTCTGTTTATTTTCTTCTGAGAGGAGTTTTTCGTAAGCTCCAATACGCGCTTTAGACTTCGCCTGACGTGCTTTTGGCGCCATGCGTACCCATTCTAACTCGCGCTGTAAGGTCTTTTGGCGACGAGATTCTGTCTTCTCCTCTTGCGCTAAACGATTCTGTTTTTGCTCTAACCAAGACGAGTAATTTCCTTTCCATGGAATACCTTCGCCACGATCTAGTTCTAAAATCCAGCCCGCCACGTTATCCAAGAAGTATCTATCGTGGGTTACGGCGATCACGGTACCTTTGTATTGACGTAAATGCTGCTCTAACCAATCTACGGATTCCGCATCCAAGTGGTTAGTCGGCTCATCTAATAAAAGGACATCAGGCTCTTGTAATAATAAGCGACAAAGCGCTACACGACGCTTTTCACCCCCTGAAAGGGTGCTCACTAAGGCGTCAGACGGAGGACAACGCAAGGCATCCATCGCTTTCTCTAATCGCGTATCTAATTCCCAAGCATTGAAATGGTCTAGTTTCTCTTGGACCTCACCCTGGCGTGCTAATAATTTATCAAAATCAGCATCTGGATCTCCAAAAGCCTCATTAATTTCATCGAATTCCTTTAACAGGTTCTTGATTTCTACAACCGCTTCTTCCACGACTTCGATGACCGTTTTGTTCGGGTCTAATTGCGGTTCTTGCTCTAATAATCCTACCGTATATCCCGGTGAAAATACGACATCACCGGTGTAAGATTTGTCGATTCCAGCGATGATGCGCAATAAAGTGGACTTTCCTGAGCCGTTAAGACCCAAGACACCAATTTTGGCACCATAGAAAAAGGACAGGTAAATATTTTTTATGATGGTCTTTTGAGGAGGAATGACTTTCGACACTCGCTCCATCGAAAAGATGATAGTTTCGTTACTCATTAAATTTAATTTATATACAACCCACAAATATCGCAATTTTTTAAATAAATTAGAGGTGATTTAAGATTTACGATTAACATTTGAGCCAAAGCACCTGCTTGAAGCTCTTTCTTTAAAACATATGAGCCAGCCCACATCAAACGAATTTGGATTTTGCCGCGATGGCAAAGTTTTTATCAACGCCTATTTAAGCTATCCTGAGCGCGAAATCGGTTTCGTACGTAACTCAGAGGAAGAAGCCCTAGCCTATTTTGTGAAACGTTTTGACCTCGCGGTAAGCAAGGTGAAAGGTTTGTCCGCTGAAATTGAAGCAGCACAAAACAAAGGTTCGTTTCTGACTAAGGTCCTGCAAATGAAAACCTACCTCATCGAATTCGATGGTCTTGGGGATTTCAAACCCTTATTAGCCGAATTAGAGAAGCATGAGGCGTATTTAAAAGAATTAATTCAGGCCAATCAGGTCAAAAACCTCGAAATCAAACGTGCCTTAATTCAAGATGCGAAAGAAATTTCTGCTGAAGAAGATGTTGTAGAAGCAACAGATAAGCTGATGGAGGTGAAGATGAAGTGGGTGAAAACGGGGCCAGTCGATAAACAATTTCAGGATCAACTAACTGCTGAATTCCAAGAAGTGTTAGATGTCTTTTTCTTAAAACGTCGGGCTTATTTTGAAGAAAAAAATCGCCAGATCGATGAGAAGATTTTGATTTTACAAGGCTATATCGACACTGTTCACCAATTGCGTAAGGCAGAGGATATCGACGATTCGGTAGTGAAAGTGAAAGAGATTCAGAAGGAATGGAAGAATGTGGTCGGATTACCACCTAAGAAGCAATCGATGCTTTGGAAGAACTTCAAGAAGGCGAACGATATGTTCTTTGAGAAGTACAACCGTATTAAAGGCATAGACTACAAACCGCGTGTCGATCCTCGTGTGTTAGAATTAACTACGATGACAGGCGAGTTAGAATTGAAATTACGAGATCAAGTAAATATTGTAGCGACAGCTGATTTAGCAAAAGCTTACCTAGTGAAGTGGAAAGAGATCTCTTCTCAAATCAAAAACATGGATCGCTCCCTTGCTGAGCGTTTCCGTACGATTTGCGATAAGATCTTCGAGATGAATTATCTATTGCGTGTGATTTCGTATCGCCACGCGAACTTAAACGAGAAGCCACGCATCGAGCAGTTGAAGATCATGATCAATCAGATGGATTACATGGCGAAGAAGGAGAAAGGCGAACTCGAATCTTTCATTGCTGAATCAGAGGCAACTCGTATGATGGAAGATAAAATTACCTTGAGTAAGATTAATACCCAGAAACGCAAAATCTCCATGAAGGAGATTTTACTGACAGGCTTTAAAGAAGAATTAGATCAATTACTGAATTCGTAATCCGAGTTCCGTAGCGAATCCAGGAAAATCGAGACCATCGAAGGTGCCAGAAGACATCATCAATAGGTTTTGGTTTTCCTGATTTTGTTTTAACAGGATTTGTTTCAACTCCTCTTGTTCACGTACCACCACTAGATTCGGGTGATTGAAATAAGTCTGCACCGTTTCTTCCTCGATTTTATCCATCCGCTTGATGGCGCGCGCATGTTCACTTAAGTATATGATCGCTAAATCTGCATCCGCTAAGGTTCCTTTGTATTCCGGAAGAAAGGCAGGATTCAGACTACTAAACGTATGCAATTCGAGTGCGGCCACTAATTTGCGCTTCGGGAATTGAGCCTTTAAGGCCTGTGTAGTT
>JAGWUO010000246.1 GCA_028868395.1 Cytophagales bacterium
CGGTAACTAAAGCAAGCATTCAATCCATTCACTCGGAAGACGCTATTTTATTAGAGTCCTTCGTGAATGGAAACGAATTCAGCTGTGGCGTCATCCAAACCCCAGCCGGTCAAGCAGTGGCACTTCCTCCTACAGAAATCGTCATCGACGACTCCGTAGAAGTGTTTGATTTTAATGCCAAATACAAATCCAAATTAACCCGCAAACGCATCCCGATGCACGCTAGCCTTGCTCACTTACAAGTGATTCAGGCGCAAGTAAAACAAGCTTTTGAAGATTTAGGTTTTGGCGTTTGTACCCGCATCGATGGATTCCTTGATAAAAATGGGGTTGTTGTTCTTCATGATCCGAATACCATCCCGGGGATGTCACCTAGCTCATTAATCTTCAAGCAAATGGCTGAAATCGGCTTAAATGTAACGGATTCATTGACCTATTTCATCCGCCAATCTATCCGTGAGCGCTTAAGAACCGGCAAAAACTACTATTTCATTAGCCAGCAATTAAAAGCTTTAGACGAAGCTATCGCGGCCTCATTGCAAGCGAAAGCAGAGAAAGAGGCCTTAGTTTTAGAGGTTAGTGGCTCTAATGATGAAGCATTAGAAGCAAGCTTCCAAGCTATCAAGGTTCAAGCAGCGGAGTTAGCCGCTCTGGGAACAGAAAACTTCCGAGTTTGCACTCCTTTGGAAATCGAAGAAGGCGAAACATTACTTCCTTTGCATGTGGCTCATTTAAGTAAAGATACGGCCAAAGAAATGTTAGAGGCCATCAAAACAGGAGTTCATCCCTTGATTGCACACACTAGAGAAGCAGCTATCGATATCACTAAATTTTATACCAATGTCTAGTACAGAATTAAACCCATTGCAATACCCCATCGGTAAGTACAAGAATCCGGAGGTCATTACACCAGAGATAAGAGCCGCTTGGATTAAAACGATCGCAACGACAGCTGACGATTTAACTGCCCTATTAAAGGATGTTGATGAAACCTTATTAGAAAAACCTTACCGCGAAGGTGGCTGGTCTGCTCGTAAAGTGATTCACCATTTAATGGATAGCCACATGAACAGCTACATCCGTTTCAAAATGGCTTTAACAGAAGACAACCCTACCATCAAACCCTACAGCGAAGACGATTGGGCATCGATGCCAGATGGCAATCAAGCACCTATCGCTTGGTCGATCGAGGGCTTGCGCTACATCCACTTGCGCTGGGTGTATTTGATGGAAACCTTAAAAGAGGAAGATTGGAAGAAAACGTATTTGCACCCAGAACGTGGGATTACCTATCAGCTAGACAAGGTGTTGGGGATATATGCGTGGCATTGTGAGCATCATTTACGTCATATCGCTAGTGTACTTTAGAGTATAGATTAGAGAATAGAGATATTCTTTTAAAGCATAAAGCACAAAGAATAAAGCATAGAGTTTGAATCGCCTGCGGCGATGCATTTAGAATAAAATATAACAGGGGCAAAAGCCCCTGTTTTTATGCGTTAGATACGTTAGCTCTCCAGATAAAAAACGGGTTAAAAATCTAAGAAATCATTCCGCAGGACGATTTCTGGATTTTAAAGCCGCTTTTTTATGCCATGGCGCCGTCGTATTCATCCCCATCTGAACCGCCAATGCGATCATCAGCAGCGTAAACAAAATTAACACCCAGCGAAAGATTTTTTGATTCTTGTTCATAGTTGATGTGTGATGGTGGCTGAGCCTTTCGTCATTTCTGACCAAGAGCTCAAACCTGGAAAATACAAAGATAGACAACCCGCAGTTTCCATTTGAATCATATCACCGGTTAAATACGAGGCAAGGTAAGAAATAGATGGATTGTGCGCGACTAGGTACAAAATGGGTTCCGTTCGCTTCGCGATTTCTGCGACATAATCTGGACCGCTAGAGGTATACCAAAATTCTGATAGTTCGAATTCAGAGAAGGGTTTACCGAGTAATTCAGCCGTTTCTCTGGTACGAATGGCGTCAGAAATTAGCCAAAACCCCGCAGGAAATTGCTTCAAATGCATCCATTCTCCTAAGAGAAGGGCTTCTTCGATTCCTCGTTCCGAAAGATGGCGTCCTTTATCGTCTGCCGTGTGTGGCCCTGCATGCGCATGGCGAATGAGAATGAGTTCCATTATTCGAAGTCTGCTGCGGTTAACAAGGGAAATTTACCTGATTTATGTTCGGCACCCATTTTGACATAATGCGGTGGGCCGTATTTCAGACGATTAATTTGATCTTCGTTTAGCGTCTTAACGACCTTTGCTGGCGTTCCTAACACAAGGGAATAGTCTGGGATTTCCATCCCTTCGGTAACTAAAGCGTGAGCACCAATGAGGCAAAACTTACCTACTTTGGCCCTATTTAAAACCGTTGCCTGCATACCCACTAAACTTCCCTCCCCTATTTCTGCTCCATGAACAATGGCTCCATGACCGACTGTCACATGGGGGCCGATGATGGTTTTGTCGCCCTCATCCGCATGCAAAACGGCATTGTCCTGAATGTTGCAGCCCTCACCCAAGTGAATTTCCTCTACATCTGCCCGAATCACCGCCCCATACCAAACTGAGACATCTTTTGAGACAAAAACGCGGCCCATGACGCTGGCCGTCGGTGCAATGAAAATCGCCATAGTGTTTTTATTTTATTGGTCAAATATACCTTAAATTGCGAGTCTATGAAAGAATTCTACGATTTTGGGCAATGGAAAAAA
>JAGWUO010000247.1 GCA_028868395.1 Cytophagales bacterium
GACGGTGGCTCTTTTACCCTTGTTAATTGCCTTTATAGCCGTTCGTTTATACCCTTCGCTACTCACAGAAGACGACTTATTGATTCCCACTTTAGTGATGAAGTTCACGCCTCGGGCGATGCAGGTATTGTTTTTAGGGGCCTTATTATCAGCCTTGTTAAGTACTACATCAGGAGCCATTTTAGCCCCGGCCTCCGTTCTGGGTGAAAACATTTTGAAACCCTTGATGCGCCGTCCTGCTGACAAAATCGTGTTATTATTTATCCGAATATCAGTGGTTTTAGTGACTTTGGCCTGTATTATTATGGCAATTGAACGCCAAAACATCTTCGAACTAGTGGGAGAAGCTTCTGCCTTCAGCCTCGTTTCCCTCTTTATTCCGCTGAATGCTGGACTTTGGTGGAAGAGAACGACTCCTTGGGGAAGTCATGTGAGTATGATTTTGGGATTGGTTTTTTGGGGTTATTTTCACTTTATCAGCCCTTCAGAAATTCCAGCAGTGTGGTTTGGATTATTGGCCGGATTGATCGGCTTGCTTGTAGGAAATCAAATTAAAGCCAAATCTGCTTAATCGTTCCCACGTATTGTCCTTTCTTCCCCGTGTGAATGAAATCTAAAATAGCGTCATTTAGCGCAGGATAGACATTCAATTCTGCTAATTTATCTGCAGGAACCCAGACTAAATCATTTGCCGTTGTTTCTTCTGAATGCAACTGCGGAATTCCTCCTACGATATCTCCTTCAAAAATCAGGTGGGCACACGCTGCAAAATCAGCCGTCGCATGCACTTGGCCCACTGCGATTAAATCCCCCACTTCTACCTCGATACCTAATTCCTCTTCACATTCTCGAGCAATGCAAACCGGAAATGTTTCTCCTGCATCTACATTACCCCCCGGCAAGGCGAATTTGCTGCCACCTGGATAATCGTAGCGCATAAAAAGCACGTGATTATTTTCGATGATGAGTACAGCTGGTCTAATTCGCATAGGATTGGATACATTTGAAAGGTTAAATATACCATTAGATTTCCTAAATTGCAGTCAAAATGAACGTATTGGTATGCAAATAAGAGAAATTTGTCAGCAGATGGAAGCTTGGGCACCTGTAGCCTGGCAAGAATCCTACGATAATGCGGGTTTACTGGTGGGTGATCGTTCTGTGGAAGTGACAGGCGTATTAATCAGCCTAGATTGCACGGAGGAAGTGGTGGAGGAAGCCATCAAAAAAGGATGCAATCTCATTGTCTCTCACCATCCCATCGTTTTCTCCGGTTTGAAGCGAATCACTGGCGCGAACTATGTAGAGCGAACAGTGATCAAGGCTATCCAAAACAATATTGCTTTATACGCTTCCCACACGAATTTAGATCATGCTCCTAAAGGGGTAAGTTATCATTTAGCGTCGAAATTAGGCATTTCAGGTCAAGTGATGAAACCGATGCGCGATGCCTTAAAAGCGTTACAGTATTATGTTCCCGTTTCGCACGAAAAAATAGTTCGAGAGGCTTTACATACAGCTGGAGCAGGAAATATAGGGGAATATACCAATTGCAGTTTTACACAAGAGGGCTTAGGTCGTTTTCAACCTTCCTCGGAGGCAAATCCGCATACGGGATCTGCTGGCATCTTATCAGAGGTGAACGAAGTGAAGGTGGAGATGATTTTCCCTACACATCTTTCGAATCAGATTTTGACTGCGTTAAAAGCTGCCCATCCTTACGAAGAAGTGGCCTATTCGATTCATTCACTGGATAATTCGTGGCAGGAGGTGGGTGCTGGCTATGTGGGGACTTTAGAACAACCGTTAGATCCTTCAGATTTTATTGCTTTTGCCAAAAAACGTTTAGGCCTCCAAGCCCTCAAGCATACGGCATTACCTTCAAGACCTATTTCTAAAGTGGCCGTTTGTGGTGGAGCCGGAAGTTTCCTAATAAAAGAGGCTGTAAAACAAGGTTGCGACGCCTACATTACAGCAGACATCAAGTACCATGAATTTTTTGACGCAGAAAATCAATGTTTAATCATCGATGTGGGGCATTACGAGTCTGAAGTCATGATTATTGATGCGATACATGACTATTTATCAAAAAAAATTAGTAATTTTGCCGTTCTGAAAAGTGAGACCAATACCAATCCGGTACGTTTCGCTTAAAACGAGAGAGGTTAGACAATTCAAATAAATTAGAATAATGGCTACAGTTACCGAAACAACGATTGCCCAAAAGTTAGAGGCCCTTTTAAAGCTTCAAACAATTGATACAAACTTAGATTCAATCCGCAAAGTTCGGGGTGATTTACCCGAAGAAGTTCGTGATTTAGAAGACGAGATCATGGGTTTAGAGACTCGTTTGGCTAAATTTCAGCAAGACGTAGCTGATTTTGAAGAGCAAATTGCTAACTACAGAATCGCAAAGAAAAACTCTGATAACTTAATCATTAAGTACAAGGAGCAACAAATGAACGTGCGCAATAACCGCGAATTCGATGCAATTTCTAAAGAAATTGAATTGCAAGGAATTGAGATGGAGATTGCTGACAAGCGTATCAAAGAAATTGACTTCAAAGTTTTGAATAAAAACGACGAAATCGCTTCTGTTGAATCGACTTTATTCGAGCGCAAGAAAGACCTTGAAATCAAACAAAATGAATTGCAAGTAATCATCGCTGAAAGCGAAGAAGATGAGCAAAAATCATTAAAAGATCGCGAGAAAGCGGTG
>JAGWUO010000248.1 GCA_028868395.1 Cytophagales bacterium
TATTGCTCGGCGATGTTCGCTAGGTTATCCCAAAGCTCTACGCGGTGCCATTCGGTTTGGTCTACTCTTTGTCCGTCCTTTCCGGTATACGACTCGGAGGTCGCAATATTAATGTTTGCCACTTTTACACCGCTAGGTAGAGCGCGAACCTCTGGGTCAGCACCTAAATTTCCTAGTAAAATAACTTTGTTTACTCCAGCCATAATGATTTGTCGTTTAAAGGGTTAGCTCAGCAAGGCTTCTTGCATTGCCTAAAGGTACGTGGGCGAAATGTCTTGTAAAATAGGACAATCTAAATTATCAGTTATTAGGTTCAAAAGCAAAACAGGTTTTCCCTTGCTCTCGAAGTCTGAGGGGCTCATCCAGCCATATCCCTCCGGAATTTCCAATTCAAAATTATCAGGAACTTGAACATGCCAAGCGTCGCAATGGATTTTGCGGTGACTCAAAAGATGAACGGGTGGGGATTTCAAGGCTTGGCGCTGAAAAGGCAACCAATCGCAAGCATCTTCGATCAAATAAAACTCCCACAATCCCTTCCAAATGCCCTTTTCGGTGCGTTCTCGCACTAATAGTTGGCCATTTTGCTCGATGACCAGGTAATTCATTTCTATCTCTTTGACCTTCGTCTTTTTCGACTTCAGGGGCAATTCGGCTACGCGACCTAAACTTAAAGCCGCGCACGAGACACGCAAGGGACAATCCGAGCAATCTGGCGCTGGGGTACATTGCAAGGCGCCAAATTCCATGATCGCCTGATTAAAGGTCGCAGGATCCTGGCTGGGAATCAGAGACTGCGCTAGAGAGGTAAAAACCCCACGCGCAGCCGAAGACGCGATATCCGTTTCTACTGCGAATACGCGAGACAAAACCCGGTATACATTGCCGTCCACTACGGCTTTGGCCTCATTAAAAGCAAAAGAAGCAATCGCCGCGGCGGTATAGGGCCCTACCCCCGGAAGCAAAATGATCTCATCGTAAGTTGGTGGGAACGAACCATTAAAATCCCGCATGACCATTTGGGCTGCTTTTTGGAGATTTCGAGCGCGGGAATAATAGCCTAGACCTTGCCACAATCGCAAAAGAGAGGCTTCTGGAGCCTCAGCTAAATCGCGAACAGTAGGAAAAGCGGTGATTAATCGGTCAAAATAGGGTAGCCCCTGCGCCACCCGCGTCTGTTGCAAGATGATTTCCGACAGCCAAATCGCATACGGGTCCTTCGTTTGCCGCCAGGGCAGCTCGCGCTGGTGTTCCGCGTACCAGGCCATAATAGTGGCCGAAAAAGGATGTAAAGGGCTTTTTTGCATGGATGAAATCAAATTTACGAAAAAAATCACCCCGATTTCGAAAGAATTTTTAGAGAATTGAGAGAAAAACGTTACTTTTGTGTCCCTTTTACGGAAGGGAAATTGTAATTACCTAAGAATCATCATTTAATAAATTAAAAAACGTGACTAAGGCAGATGTAATTGCTGAGATTGCCAGCAAAACAGGGATTGATAAGAAAGATGTATCGGAAACGTTAGAGTCATTTTTCGAAGTAGTTAAAAACAACCTAGCAAACCAAGAGAATATTTATGTTCGTGGTTTTGGTAGCTTCATCAACAAAAAACGCGCGCAGAAGATTGCTCGCAACATTTCAAAGAATACAGCGATCACGATCGATGCACATTATGTGCCTAGCTTTAAGCCAGCGAAAGTGTTTGTTGAGCAAGTAAAAACGAGTACTGACCCCACTAAATAGGCTTTAGAGCTAAAAAGGGTCTAGAAAAATGAAAAAAAACCTTTTGATCATTCTTCTGGTAGGCCTAGGGATAACAGCCCTATTGTTTCAATTACCGAAAGGTAATGTGGCGGGAAAGACACAAAATACTCCTTCGGGGGGCGCTAACCGAGACGCGGGAAGCGAAAAGACAGAAAAAGTCGCAGAGAAAGAAGAGCATGCTGCTCCTTTGACTCCGGCGCAGCTTAAAGAGATTTCTGCATTGAAATCCGCTTTTGCAGCTGCGAAGACTGATGCTTCTCAGGTGAAAGCCTTAGAGAATCTGATGCGGGCTTTCATGAATGCGAGTCATTATGATTCTGCTGCGGTTTATGCGGCGAATTATGCGGATCAGCATCCCAGTTTGACGAACGTTTTGCGTGCCGGACAGCTGTATTTCGAAGCACAAACCTATGCTTTGAATGCACAGAAAGGCGGTAAAATGGGCGAAAAGGCAAGAATATACTTCTCGAAGGCTTTGGCCATCGACCCGAACAACTTGCTGGTTAAATCGAACATGGCGATGACTTACGTAGATACACCCACTCCGATGAAGGGCATTACGCTACTTCGCGAAGTGATTGAACAAGAGCCCACGTTTGTGCCAGCGCTGTTTAATTTAGGGATATTATCGATTAAATCGAATCAGTTTGGCAAAGGCCAAGAACGATTCACCCAGATATTGAAGCTGGAGCCGAATAACCACAAAGCCGCGTTAAATCTCGGTTTTTGTTTAGCCCAGTTAGATAAAAAAGAAGAGGCTCAGAAGGTTCTGAAGCGTGTTTTAGAGCAATCTAAGGATGCCCAAGAGCAGAAGGCCGCGAAAGAGTTGCTTGCAGAAATGCAGGAGCATTGAGGTTGAAAGTCAATCTCGTAAAGTATTTAACACATTAATTCTTAACATTATGCCTTGCGGTAAAAAAAGAAAACGTCACAAGATCTCTA
>JAGWUO010000249.1 GCA_028868395.1 Cytophagales bacterium
TGATCCCGTTCATCGAAGCCATTTTACGTGTATTCGATCGCCACGGTGAACGCAATTCTCGCCACAAGGCGCGTATGAAATTCTTGATCCAAAAGATCGGTTTTGAGGCTTTTATGGATTTAGTGAAAGCGGAATCAAAAGCGTTAAAAAATCACACGTTCGAGATTCCATCGGCTACGGCCTGGGAGGTTACGCCGCCTACTTTAATAGCAGACGTTCCAGCACCAGCTACCGAGGAATACGCCACTTGGTTAGCGACCAATACCTTTGAACAAAAACAAAAAGGATTCCACGCGGTCTATGTGCGCATCCTGAATGGCAATATTTCAAGTACTACTTCTCGTTCTTTAATCGAGGCATTAACTGGTTACATAGGCGATGATATTCGCATCACGATTAACCAGGGTTTGATGCTGAAATATGTGCCTACTGCGAATTTGGCCTATGTCTATTCCGTATTAGACGCACACGGATTAGCCGCACCGGGAGCGAATTCCATCGCGAACATCACGGCTTGCCCAGGAACGGACACGTGTAATTTAGCGATCTCAGATTCGACGAATATCACCTCAAAATTAGAGGCGGTCATCAGCGAAGAATTCCCTTCCTTGATCCACGACAGTGCGATGAAAATCAAAATCTCCGGCTGCATGAACGCCTGTGGACAACACAGTATGGCATCGATCGGATTCCATGGATCTTCGTTAAAGGCCGCCGACAAACGCGTTTTGCCTGCTTTACAAGTCTTATTAGGCGGCGCGACTTTGGGAAATGGAGAAGGAAAAATCGCAGATAAAGTGATCAAAGTTCCATCGAAAAGAGGTCCTCAAGTATTGCGCACTCTATTGAATAATTTCGAAGAAAACGCAGAAGCGGGAGAATATTTCCACAGCTATTACGATCGCCAAGGCGAGAAATATTTCTACGATTTACTAAAGCCTATCGCAGATCTCAGCACACTAGTGGATGATGATTTCATCGACTGGGGCGCTTCAGAAAACTTCGCTACCGAAATCGGTGTGGGAGAATGTGCGGGTGTTGTGATCGACTTAGTGGCAACTTTATTATTTGAATCTGATGAGAAATACGAATGGACAGCGGCTGCGCTAGAAGACAAACGCTATGCGGATGCGATTTACCACGCCTACAGCGTATTTATTTCAGCAGCGAAAGCACTATTACTGGATAAATCAATTTCGGTTCCTACGCAACATTCGGTGATTACAAAGTTCGATGAAAACTTTGTGGCGACTGGTGATTTTACCGTGGATGCACCCTCATTTGCTGAATTAGTCATGCAAATTAACCAAAACGAGCCATCTGCCGAGTTTGCAACTCGCTATACAGCACAAGCCTATGCCTTTTTACAATCAGCCAAAGTAGCCCGCTCTTAATCGTATGAAGAACTTAAGCCATTTCAGATCTTTAGAGCCCCATCCGAAATTATCGGTGGTGGGTGCTGGCCCAGGCGATCCGGAGTTGATTACCTTGAAGGCTATCAAGGCCATCGCATCTGCCCAGGCCGTTTTATATGATGCATTAGTTGACCAAAGCTTGTTAGAACACTGCTCCCCCACCTGCGAACAGATCTATGTAGGTAAACGTGCGGGGGAAAGCCATTCGCAAGAAGCGATAAATAAATTGATCGTTGAGAAAGCTTATGCTTTAGGACACGTGGTCCGCTTGAAAGGGGGAGATCCCTTCGTCTTTGGACGTGGTCAAGAAGAAATCGAATACGCACGCGGTTTTGGTTTATTAACAGATTACATTCCGGGCATTTCGTCGTCTTATGCGGCGGCTGGTTCAGCTGAGATTCCGTTGACGATTCGTGGAGTGAATGAGAGCTTTTGGGTGATGACGGGCACGAAATCGGATGGTTCTTTGACGGCAGACTTAGCCTTGGGATTGCAATCTTCCGCTACGTTGGTCATTCTAATGGGAATGAATAAGTTAGAGGAGATCGCTTCTTTGTGCCAGAAATACGGCAAAGGCGACATTTCTGCCGCGATTATCCAGAACGGAACGATGAAAAATCAACACATTGGCGTATCTTCGGCAGCAGAATTAGCAACCATGGCTTCGAAAGAGGGCTTGAGCAATCCGGCAGTCATCGTCATAGGCGAAGTAGTGCGTCACGCAAAGCCAGAATTATGGCAACAAATCACGAAAATTAGCAAAGAAAATGAGCAATAGAATTAATATCTCCAGCGGTTCTCCTTTTGAAGACACCTTCGGTTACTGCCGCGCCGTAAAAACGGGCAACCTTTTAGAAATATCCGGAACAGTAGCCCTAGTCGATGGCGAAAAAATTACCGCTGATGATCTTTATGCTCAAACCTACAATATCATCGAGCGCATCGCGGTCGTTTTAGAAGAGGCTGGTTCTTCCCTTAAAGATGTGGTTCGTACCCGCATTTTCACGACGGACATTTCTAAAAACTTAGACATCGCTCGTGCACATGCCCATTTCTTTGGCGATGTAAAACCGACCACCGGTATTTATGAAATCTCTGCATTAATTGCGCCGCAATATAAAGTGGAGATTGAGTTTACGGCTTGGGTGGGATAAGAATATGTAACCTAAATCTTCCCAGCCTCCCGCTTCAGCAGTTCCACATCGATCGGAACAACCCCTAAAGATTCACAAACTAAGCCTCCGCCTAAGTTAGCGAGCTCCGCAATTTGTGCGGCAGATCCAC
>JAGWUO010000250.1 GCA_028868395.1 Cytophagales bacterium
TGCCCTAAATCTTTGGCTGCTGTTTCTACATTGCGAGCCTCGAAATGACGCATCACGATTTTAATTAAGCGGGTAAATGGAGGGTAATGGTAGCCCTCCCGCTCGATCATTTCATCCGCATACAATTGCTCGTAATTTCCCTCCTGAATGTAGGTAAACAGACGATGCGTGGGTTGATTCGTCTGAATATACACTTGACCTTGTACCTCGCGGCGACCGGCACGACCGGCCACCTGGGTAATCAATTGAAAGCCACGTTCGTGCGCCCTGAAGTCCGGAAAGTTGATAATCTTATCCGCATCGAAGATAGCTACAAGCGATAATCCGTCGAAATCGAGGCCTTTGGCCACCATTTGGGTGCCCACTAAAATATCGACCTGTCCTTTCTGAATTTCTGTGATCAAACTCGTAAATGCCGTCTTCGAGCGCGTCGTGTCTAAATCCATACGAGCCACACGGGCATCTGGCAAATGCAATTGCAATTCTTCTTCCAGTTTCTCCGTGCCATATCCCATTGTTTTCAGCTGGGCAGAACCACAGGCCCCGCAACGATGAAGCAAGGATTCGTGGTGACCACAATAATGGCATCGTAATTCTTGCTCGCGGGCGTGGTAGGTTAGCGAAACGTCACATTGGTGACACGTCGCAATCCAATCACAATCTTGGCATTGAAGGTAAGGGGAATAGCCGCGGCGGTTTTGAAACAGGAGGCTTTGCTTTCCTTGCTTCAAATTCTCGGACAATACTTCGATCAAATCCACCGAGAATCCACCTTTCATCTGCTTCATCCGATTCGCATATTTCGTATCAATCAAATGCATAGCAGGTAATTGAGCTGCGCCAAAACGCTCTTTCAAGACCACGAGGCCATACTTGTCTTGTTTGGCCTGATAATAGGTTTCCATCGAGGGCGTCGCAGAGCCTAGTAACACTTTTGCTTTTTGCTGGTGCGCTAAGACAATCGCCACATCCCGCGCGTGGTAACGCGGTGCTGGATCCACCTGTTTAAAGGAGGTCTCGTGTTCCTCATCGATAATAATTAGCCCCAAATTCTTGAAAGGCAGAAATACGGAGGAACGCACACCCACCACGAAAGGATATTTCCCTTCCACGATGGATTTCCAAACTTCCACTCGCTCATTATCTGAGAATTTAGAATGATAAATCCCTACTTGCTCCCCAAAAATTCGCTTCAATCGAACCACAATCTGGGTCGTCAAGGCAATTTCCGGCAGCAAATACAAAACCTGATCCCCATTCGCTAAAGCTTCCTGTATCAGCTTAATGTAAATTTCTGTCTTTCCAGAGCCCGTAATACCGTGAAGGAGCACGACATCCTTCTCTTGAAATTGATTCAAAATAGACTGATAGGCCTCTTCCTGAGGGGAGTTCAAGGTAAAAGTGGAGGGAACAAAATTCTCGTCTGTTTCATCGAAGCGCGAAACTACGACATCGAAAATTTCGAAGACCTGATTCTTTACGAGGGTTTGCAGGGAACTCTCCGACAATCCGGCTTGACTAAAACTGCTTTTAGCGAGGCCTTTTTGATTCGTCTCCGGGCTTCTAAGCACCGGGATATATTGCAGATAGTGCAATAAAATCGCCAGCTGCTTCGGCTTTTCCTCCAGCGATTGGATCAAATCCGTCAGCACTAATTTGTCCTCGAACGAGGCTGCTAAACGGACTTTTCGCTGCACTTTAGGCGTGTAGCGGTCTTTTAGCTCATCAAAAATAATCACTGCATCCTTCCCCACTAAGGCTTTGATGAGGTGATAGGGGCTTTTGACTTCGGCAAATTTGGCCAGCTCATCATAGGTCAAAGCACCTTTATCGCGAATCTCGACATAGATCGCTAACTCTTTATCCGTCAGCGTTTCAGGGCTCGAAAATTCCGGATTCGCTTGGACTTTTGATTGGCTTGAAATCTTCAAGCCGGCTGGTAAAGCGACCTGAAAAACCTCGCCAGGATAGCACATATAATAGTCTGCCACCCATTGAAAAAGAGCGATTTGAGAAGAGGTTACGAGAGGAACGTCATCCAAAATCTCCAATACATATTTCGCTTGGTATTCCTTAGGGGGGGTATGATGGACCGTAACGATCACACCCGTTAGGACTTTCTTCGTCCCAAAAGGCACCACCACCCGTAATCCTGCTTGCACAAATTCCGCCCATTCCCGAGGCACTCGATACGTAAAATACCGAGGAATAGGAAGTGGAAGTAAAGTATCCACAAAAACCGTTCTTTCCTCCCCTATTTCCATCGCAATGTCTGAATCAAGTGAATCGCATCTTGTTTTAGATACCGAATAACGGGGGCAAGCGAATCATTTTTCATCGCCGTATTCAAATACACTGCCCCACGCAAGAAATGCTTCGTGCTATCGGTGGCAAAAAACTGAAATGGGGTAGCCACTTCACCCTCTAATTCGATAATCGTGACCTTACGTCCATCGCGCGTGGTTAAAATCGCATCCTCAATTCGGTTCGCCTTCATTTGGTGTTTAGAGGCCAAAACATAGGAATCTCGAATCATCTTATTCAATCGTTTTCGATCTCCTCCTACTGATTTATAGGTTAACTGAATAAAAGCATCCCAACGTGGATAATAGAGGTACATCCAATGGGGTTCTGCAAATGCAAACGTATCTTTTTTCATCTCCGCTTGCTTAGAAAATTCAAAGCTAAACG
>JAGWUO010000251.1 GCA_028868395.1 Cytophagales bacterium
AATGACGAGGCGATAATGCCTTTTCCTAACGAGCTTGTTACACCACCCGTAACAAAAATGAACTTGGATTTCTTGGGATTCCCTTTACCAGACATTGAAAGAATTGTTGATTTGGTTACGGGAAACAAAGATAGGGAAATAAAAGCATACCGAATTAATCCTATTTTTATTTTATCTTGCATTCTTAATAGAATTTCGATGAAACCCTCACAAATCACCCTCTTTTCAGCCTCAGCCGGATCAGGTAAAACCTATACCTTGACGATTGAGTATATCAAGATGGCGCTCTCAGAGGTAGAATCGAAGGGATATTTCCGTCGTATTTTAGCCGTAACATTTACGATCAAAGCGGCAGAAGAAATGCGCCAAAGAATTTTATATTTTTTGGCAGGTATGTCAGCATATCCTCACTTCTCATATACAATACCTTCAGAACAATCCAAAGTCTTAGCCATCATCGATAAGGTTCAGACAGAACTAGCGGAGGATGGAATTATACTAACGAAAGAAGAATTAGCGTTTCGAGCGGGTACCACCTTGCAACAAATCCTTCAAGATTATGGATTGTTCTCTGTGATGACGATTGATTCTTTTGTTCAAAGACTAAGCGCCTCCTTCATAGATGAATTGAATCTTCCAAATCAATACGAAGTATTATTAGATTCCAATGGGCTCATACACGAACTAATTAACCGATTATTAGATCAAGTCAATAGTACCGGAGATGCTGAACTTAGTGAGTTGATTCTATCTTTCGCCAATCAAGAAGTGTCAGAGGGGCGAAATTGGAATCGCATGCGGGATAGCCTGCATGGTTTTTTGAAGATTTCACTCGAGGAGAAATTCTTAGCCATCGAGCCACATTTAGCTCAATTTCAAGTAAGTGATTTTCTTCGTTTAGAAGACCAGTTACGGTCCATGCTTCAACATATGTTACAAGAAGTAAAAACGGTGGCTGACTCATTTATTCATTTGGTTGATTCACTCGGCTTACCAGATGCCTACTATTATTATGGAGGAACCGGTCCTGTGGGAAATATTCGTTCTTTTTTACGCAATCCTGAGATAACGGATAAAGGCTATTCGAATTTTAAGAAAGCGATAGATGGAAATACGTGGACATCTGCTAAAGCTATAGGAGCAGATAAAGCTACCATTGAACAATATGCCGCAGAATTCAGCGATTTAGGTAGCCAATTCCTTGAATTGCAATCCCTTTATTGGAAACGTTACCGTTTTTTACATTGGGTTGTTAAGGATTTAAAAAAGCTGGCCTTATTAAATCTGATTCAGCGTGAAATGCGGGCTTATCAACAGGAAAATTCGGCGATTCCAATCTCGGAGTTTTCTAAAAGAGTATATGAAGTGATTTCTCAGGATCCTATTCCCTTTATCTATGAGAAATTAGGAGATCGATATTTTCACATATTTATAGATGAATTCCAAGATACCTCTATTTTACAATGGAAGAACTTTATGCCTTTAGTGGAGAATGCTACTTCGGTGGGGAAACGAAGTTTACTTGTAGGGGATGCTAAACAATCAATCTATAAGTTTAGGGGAGGAGAAGTTAGTTTGATTGCTTCATTAGCCACTCAGGATCCTTCTTTAGTGGCAGATCATTTTGCGCAAGATTCACTTGATGAACAGCGTTTTGATTATTTACTTCATCAAATAGGTCCTAAGGCTTTAAGCGATAATTACCGAAGTGCAACGGAGGTAGTTGAGTTCAATAACCAATTTTACCATTCCTTAGTCGAAAATGAGACAGTACTTGCTTTATGTCCCCTAATAAAACCGCTTTATGGCACTAATTTAAAGCAAAATCCCAAAGTAGCTTCTTCAGAATTCAATGGGAAGGTTGATTTATTGGTCTACCATAAGTCTAAAGAGACTTTTGGGTTTACGGAGCCTGAAAATGAGTTTATGTTTGAACAGGTGATGAATCTAATTCGGCATAATCGGAATCTCGGATTTAGGTACCAAGATTTGGCTATTCTGACACGGAAAAATAAGCATTCTAGGTATTTGGCCTTGCGATTGAAAGAAGAAGGAATTCCTGTTACATCATCGGATTCCTTATTAGTCCATTATTCTCCTGTTGTTGGTTTCATTTTATCTTATTTAGCGTTGGCTGAGCATCCTAAAGAATCCCTTTATTTATATGAATTGATCTATCAGTATGCAGAAATAAAGGGCCAGGTTGTTTCTGACACTGATTTAGCATTTGTGGAGAGTTTATCTGGAAATGCGTATGAAAATGCCTCTTTCTATTTTCAATCAAAAGACATTCAGGTCCCTGCGTTTTCAGATCTATTGCGTTGGGTATATGATCTAGTTTCAGCTTTTGATTTATTGAATGATGGTAATGGACAGGAGTATCTTTGGAAATTTTTAGATGTTTTAAACGAATATGTTTTATTGAAGGATAAATTAGTGGCAGGATTCTTACAGCATTTCAACCAGAACCGAAATTCGTATTGTATTTCTAGTTCGAATCAAGAGGATGCGGTTACGATTTCAAGTATTCATAAGTCCAAAGGTTTAGAATATCCGGTAGTCATTCTACCATTTGTTAATTGGACTTTTCAGGCTGATTCAGAAAAAATTTGGTATGAAATGGGTGAGGAGGAGTCGGCTGATTTGCAATTGAGTGAAACTTCCCAATTGAAACATATCTACGGTCG
>JAGWUO010000252.1 GCA_028868395.1 Cytophagales bacterium
ATTTCAGACGGATATTTGAAGGCAATCGCCCAGCGAGGAGATTTGGCGGTAAAACCTAATCGTTCCTGTTGTCCAAAATCATTGACCTTAATCACAATCCCATCCGTATTTAAGGGTAAATCATTTCTTTTCTCTGCCCAATCCTCGATATAAGTTAATACTTCATCAATCGTGGAGCAAACCCGGTATGTGGGTGAAACACTAAATCCAACTGATTTTAAATGCTCTAAAGCCTCTGAATGACTGTTGAAAGGATTCTCATTACCTAAATAGGAATAAATAAAGCAATCCATTTCTCTTCTAGCAACTTCCGCAGAATCCTGCATTTTGAAAGTTCCGGAAGCAGCATTGCGAGGATTGGCTAAGGGTTGATCACCTTTAGCAATCTTCTCCGCATTAATTCGATCAAAGGAAGTAATAGGCATATAGCCTTCGCCCCTGATTTCATAGCTGGAAGGTAAAATCGTGGAATTTACGCGGGTGGGTAAACTTTTGATAGTCTTTACATTCGCCGTAATATCATCTCCTCGCGTTCCATCGCCTCTTGTTACCCCTTTTTGTAAAACTCCATTTGTGTACCAAAAAGACAAGGCTACTCCATCAAATTTCAATTCACATACGTATTCGTATTTCTCTCCTTCTAACCCTTTTTTAACCCGTTCATCAAAATCCCGTAAATCGGTTTCATTGTAGGTATTCCCTAAGGATAACATGGGGAATTGGTGGGTGACGGATTTGAATTCTTTAGTGATGGTGCCGCCTACTTTTTGAGTGGGGCTGTCTGAACGAGCAAAAAGTGGATTTGCTTGTTCTAATTGGATTAATTCAGCGAGTAATTCATCGAATGCTTGATCCGAAATAATGCTTTCATTCTGTTGATAATAGGCCTCATTATAGAAATTGATCTTCTCAATGAGTTCATTCATCCGCTGATTTATATCCATAATCGAAATTAAAACTTAATTCAATTGGAATCAAGCAGGAAACAAGGTTTAGGAATATTTTATACCTTTGTCTTATGAGAAATTTGATCATCGCCCCCTCGGTTTTAGCCTGTGATTTTTTAAACATCGGTTCAGAAGTACAAATGTTGAATGAATCAAAAGCAGATTGGATTCATATTGATGTGATGGATGGGGTTTTTGTGCCTAATATCTCTTTTGGCTTTCCGGTTTTGGAAGCCATTAATAAAGTAGCAACGAAGGTGCTTGACGTTCATTTAATGATCGAAAAGCCGGAACAATACATTACGACGTTCGCCAAAGCAGGCGCCAAAGTCATCACCGTGCACTACGAAGCTTGTCCTCATGTTCATCGTACCATTCAGCAAATTAAAGACGCAGGTTGTTTAGCCGGTGTCGCTATCAATCCGGGTACACCTGTAGAAGTGTACGAAGACATTATCGCTGATTTGGATTTAGCTTTAATTATGTCGGTTAATCCGGGTTTTGGAGGGCAAAAATTCATCCCCAATGCGATCAAAAAAACAAAACGCTTAGCTGAAATGGCTGCCAAAGCAGGAAATAATTCCTTAAAGATTGAAATCGATGGAGGTGTAACCATGGCAAATGCGGCTGATTTATATCAGGCAGGTGCGAATGTTTTAGTGGCAGGAAGTTTTGTTTTTGCGTCTAAAGATCCGAAGGCTACTATTGCTGAACTTTTGTCCGTAGCGAATTAATTCGATGGGTGTCAGGATCTGCATCTTGTTGATTTTTGTTTCCACCCTTACTTTTGCCCAAAAAGTCAAATGGGCTTCTCAAGTCATTTCTGTTTCTAGTGAATACAAAGATCCTCTTCTCGGAAGAGAATACCGTGCATTACACGCGTTAGGTCGTCCCAGTAAATACCCTAAAATGGCTGCCACTCCTAGTGCTTGGCAATCCATGACCGCCGATAGTCCGGATGGAGAATACCTGTTAGTCGGTTTTGATACAACGATGGCGGTGAAGCAAATTGCCATCTTTGAAAATTTTGGGGCTGGTAGCATCACCTCTGTGGATGGTTTAGATCAGAATAATAAGATCTATCCTTTGCGTACATTTTCTCCTGGGTATGCAAGTGCCAATTCTCAAGTCACGACGATTCGGCTCCCTACTAAAACGAGCTTTAAATTAAAGGGGTTAAAGATATCCTTTAATTCCTTACGAGTAAAAGGATACTCCCAAATCGATGCCATTGGTATTTCAGATAGCGATGAACCTATCGAGTCTTCTTTGAAATTAACGACAGACGCTAATGCTTTTCAAGCCCGTGAAAATTTAGGGAATGCTATTAACTCTAAGTTTAATGAGATTTGTCCTGTAGTTAGTCCAGATGGCCAAAAGCTATATTTTACACGTTGGAAGCATCCGGATAATTTAGGGGCCAATAAAAACCAAGATATTTGGGTGTCTAATTGGCAGTCAGATCGTACTTGGTCAAAAGCTACGTTGTTCCCCGCTCCCATTAATAACGATGAGAATAACGCGGTTTGTGGCATCACACCTAATGGAAAGACTTTATTATTGAACAATGTCTATGGGAAAGATGGGACGATGGAAAAGGGCGTTTCCTTCTCTTTTCTTTTAAGAACGGGAGAATGGAGTTTCCCCAAAGCTTTGAAAATTGTTAACTTCAAGAATAAATCAGAATTCTCTGAATATACCTTAGCTCCTAACGGGAAAGTCCTATTGATGAC
>JAGWUO010000253.1 GCA_028868395.1 Cytophagales bacterium
CGTGTCAGGAATTGTAAGGTTTGAGCCGAAGCTCGGTTATCAATAGTGATTTACAATTATTGTAAATCTAATTTGTCTAATCCTAATTTACCTAAATCCATTCCAAAGCTTAATCCTCTTTCGATCAATACTTGCTCGATTTCAGATAAAGACTTTTGACCGAAGTTTCTGAACTTCATTAAATCTTCTTGCTCGTATTGAACTAATTCGCTCAAGCTGTTAATTTTAGCAGCTTTCAAACAGTTAAACGCACGTACAGAAAGATCTAAATCTTCTAATGGAGTTTTTAATACTTTTCTTAATTGTAATACTTGTTCATCTACTACATCTTCTTTCTTGTCTTCTTTGTTATCGAAAGTGATATTCTCATCAGTGATAATCATTAAGTGTTGGATCAAGATTCTAGAAGCCTGCTTTACAGCATCTTCAGGATGAATAGTGCCATCAGTAGCTACGTCTAAGATTAATTTTTCGTAGTCTGTTCTTTGCTCTACACGATAGTTTTCCATTAAATACTTCACATTTTTGATTGGAGTATGAATAGAATCTATAGCGATATAACCAAATGGCATTTCTTTTAACTTATTCTCTTCAGCTGGTACATAACCACGGCCTTTGTTGATAGTTAATTCGATATCTAATTTAGCAGAAGGATCCATTGTACAAATCACTAATTCAGGATTCATAACTTGGAATTGAGCAGATGCATCACCAATATGGCCAGCATTAAACTCGTTACCACCTTTAATAGATAAAGTTAATTTTTCAGAGCTAACGTCTTGATCACCTTTACGCTTAAAACGAACTTGCTTTAAGTTTAAGATCATTTCAGTTACGTCTTCTGTAATTCCTTTGATAGTTGCAAACTCGTGGTCTACACCTTCAATCTTGATACCTACAATTGCAAAACCTTCTAAAGAGCTTAATAATACTCTTCTCAAAGCGTTCCCTAATGTTAAACCAAAACCTGGCTCTAATGGACGGAATTCGAATTGTCCTTCAAAGTCATTTGCTTTTTGTAAAACAATTTTATCTGGTTTTTGAAAACTTAATATTGCCATGGTAAACTTTTTTTTATTTGAATCTTTCCGAAGAAAGAAATGTTGTTAAGTGCTACTATTTAGAATACAATTCAACGATTAATTGTTCTTTGATATTCTCTGGAACTGCTTCACGCTCTGGCATTGCGATGAATGTACCAGTGTTAGTGTTTGGATTCCAATCTACCCAGCTAAACTTAGTGCTTGATGGACGTTGTTTGCTAACGATAGAAGTATTGTGTGCACTCTTAGGACGGTAAGTGATTACATCACCTGGTCTACATGTATAAGAAGGTACGTTAGTAACTTCACCGTTTACAGCGATATGCTTATGAGCTACCAACTGACGTGCTTCTGGACGACTAGCTGCTAAACCCATTCTGAAAATAGTGTTGTCTAAACGCGCTTCTAACAATTTGATCAAGTTTTCACCTTTAACACCTTTTAAACGAGATGCTTCTTCAAATGTTTTACGGAATTGACGCTCTAATACACCATAAGTATATTTAGCTTTTTGCTTTTCTCTTAACTGTAATGCATACTCTCCTAATTGCTTACGCTTGCGTTGTGCACCGTGTTGACCTGGAGGGTTGCTGTTTTTTCCTAACCATTTAGCGTTTCCTAAGATAGGTTCGCCGAAAATGCGGGAAATCTTTGTTTTGGGACCTGTGTAACGTGCCATAATACTTGTTTTGTGATTTTTTAGTGTCGATGTTTCATCAGTAAAAATCTAAAATGAATGAAACACCCTGTTATTAAAATGTTTAAATAATCGATTATACTCTTCTTTGTTTTGGAGGACGACAACCGTTATGTGGCATTGGAGTCACGTCACGGATTGAAGTTACTTCGATACCTGATTGTGAAATAGAACGGATAGCTCCTTCACGACCAGAACCTGGACCTTTAACAAATACATCTACTCTTTTCACACCAGCGTCTAAAGCAACTTTCGCTGCGTCAGCTGCTGCCATTTGAGCTGCATATGGAGTGTTCTTCTTAGAACCTCTGAAGCCCATTTTACCAGCACTGCTCCAGCTAATTACTTGACCAGCTTTGTTAGTGAATGCGATAATTAAATTGTTGAAACTTGCGTTGATACGCACTTCGCCTGCTGCGTCTACTTTAACGACTCTCTTTTTTGCAGCTGCTTTTGCACTGTTTTGTGCTTTTTGTGGTTTTGCCATTTTACTTGAGGTGTGCCCTATTTTTCTTCAAAAACAGAGCGGGTTATTTAATAGAAAATTCCGCCGAGGCGGAAACCTTATCCAATCTCCCCTGTTGACTCAACAGGATCCAATTCTGATAGGGATTTTTATAGCAAAGGGTAATATTAGTTTTCACCAATATTACCCTAGGTTATTATTTTTTAGCTACTTTCTTCTTACCAGCAACTGTCTTACGCTTACCCTTACGAGTACGTGAGTTAGTTTTAGTTCTTTGACCACGAACAGGTAAACCTTTTCTGTGACGTAAACCACGGTAACAAGCGATATCTAATAAACGCTTAATGCTCATAGAAACTTCACTACGTAAAGCACCTTCTACTTTGAATTCTGCGTTAATGATATTACGAATAGCAGTTTGCTCTTCGTCATTCCACTCATTTACTTTTTTATCGTAACTGATGTTTGCTTTAT
>JAGWUO010000254.1 GCA_028868395.1 Cytophagales bacterium
GTAAGGCTAATTGGACGGTCTGTTTGATTTTAGCAAGAAAGGACATTAGATACGAACGATTTCGGCGCCGATGGCGTTCAAGCGCGTATCAATGTTTTGGTAACCACGATCGATTTGTTCAATGTTATCGATGATGGAAGTTCCATTAGCGGACATCGCAGCAATTAACAGGGAAACACCTGCACGGATGTCTGGTGACGACATGCGGATTCCTTTTAAGGTTTGCTTGCGATCGAAACCAACAACCGTGGCGCGGTGTGGATCACAAAGGATGATTTGGGCACCCATTTCGATCAAACGGTCCACGAAGAATAGACGGGATTCGAACATTTTTTGGTGGATTAACACCGTTCCTTTGGCCTGAATCGCAGTCACTAAAATGATCGATAACAAGTCTGGTGTGAATCCTGGCCACGGGTGGTCAGAGATCGTTAACATCGAGCCATCGATGAAGTTTTCTAATTCATAATGCTCTTGTGACGGAATGAAAATATCATCGCCGCGGAATTCCATTTTAATACCAAGTTTTTTGAAAACGTCGGGAATGATGCCTAGTTCTGGAATTTGGCAGTTTTTGATCGTGATTTCGGATTGTGTCATCACCGCTAAACCGATGAATGAACCGATCTCGATCATATCTGGAAGCATCGTATGCTCTGTTCCGTGCAATTCGTCTACGCCCTCGATGATCAACATGTTCGAACCGATGCCTGAGATTTTCGCTCCCATGCGGTTTAACATCTTGCTCAATTGTTGTAAATAAGGTTCGCAAGCGGCGTTGTAGATGGTTGTTTTACCTTTGGCTAAAACCGCAGCCATCAAAATATTCGCTGTTCCTGTTACAGATGCTTCGTCTAACAACATATAGGCACCTTGTAATTGCGATGCATCCACTTCGTAGATTCCACCATCTTCAGGGCTGTAGTTGAATTTAGCACCTAACTTCATGAAGCCAAAGAAGTGGGTATCCAATCTTCTGCGGCCGATTTTGTCTCCACCTGGGGAAGGAATACGTCCTTTTTTGAAACGAGCTAACGTAGGTCCTAAAAGCATAACCGATCCGCGAAGGGCAGCTGCTTTTTTCTTATACGTATCTGATTCTAAGTAATCAATATTGACTTGTGAGGCATCGAATTCAATGCTTGACTCGGATAAACGACGCATACTCACGCCCATATCGCCTAATAAATCAATTAATTGATTGACGTCGCGAATGTTCGGGATATTGTGAATGGTTACAGGCTCTGCTGTTAAAACCACAGCACACAATATCTGTAATGCTTCGTTTTTTGCTCCTTGAGGAGTAATTTCTCCTTTTAAACGGCGGCCACCGGTTACTTTAAATGATGCCATAAATGATTACTTATTTTTACGGAAATTGTTATTTCGGTTGTTGTTATTGTTTCTGAAGTTATTCTTCCGGTAATTATTGTTTCGGTTATTATTGTTGCTGTTCGGGTATTCTGGTGCGTTATAGGCATTTCTGGCATTATTTGCCACTTTAGCGTGTCCTAATCCCTCTTGCGAAAGCTCGTCCACGATAGTACCTAATAGGTTTTCCGACATCTCTTTGATGTTTTGCCAAATCACCGTATCGTCCACCGATTCCTTGTTCCAGGTTACATAAAAACCTTTCATTAAGCGGGCGATATACGCTACTAAAATCTTTTTATCCTCTACTTTTTCTTCTGCGATGGCGCGAAGAATTAATAATTCAACGTTACGGCCATAGTGCTTGAA
This sequence comes from Cytophagales bacterium, assembly GCA_028868395.1. The sequence goes on from JAGWUO010000254.1 coordinate 1,741, forward strand.
ACGCAAGTTATGCTGGTTGTAAGCCACTTTACGAGGTGCTTTTCCGAGCGATTCAGGTGAGGGTGGAGGAAAAGGACCAGTCACATTCAGTTCGAAATTCGACATGATGTATAAATCATCCCAAAGCTTTTTTGAATAATCTTGGCTATTGTCCTTCATATTTGGGTGGATTTGTTTCATCACTTCCACCATCAAATACGCGTATTTTGTCCTTTGCTCTTCATCTGCAATGGTCAAAATATAGTTCACTAATTTTTGAACACTTGATCCGTATTCTTTCATATTTCTGTGCTCTTAAAGCATTAAATTCATTAAAATGCGCGGGACAGCGACGAGTATAAAGACGATAATCGCCCAAATCGCCATCACTAAAACCGCTCCAGCGGCATAATCTTTAGCCTTCTTCGCTAATTCACTTTGTTCCGGCGAAACTAAATCGGTGATACGCTCCAAGGAGGTATTCAACAATTCTGCCACCCAAACACCCGCAACCGCCAAGGAAATCCATAGCCATTCAGCCGGCTCGAAACCTACTTTCCAGCCCACATAAATCACCACAGCCGTACTCACCAAATGAAAACGTGCATTACGTTCATTTTTGATAAGTTCCACTAGGCCATTGATTGCGTGCTTTAATCCAAACATCTTAGAATTCAGCCGTTTTAGGAGTACGAGGGAAAGGAATCACGTCACGGATATTGCTCATACCCGTCACAAACAGCACTAAACGCTCGAATCCAAGTCCAAAACCAGCGTGTGGCGCAGAACCGAATTGACGTGTTTCTAAATACCACCAGATGGATTCTTCTTCGATTCCCACCTCTTTTGTGCGTTGCAATAATTTCGCATAATCATCTTCCCGCTGCGATCCACCAATAATTTCTCCGATTCCTGGGAATAAAACGTCCATCGCGCGAACTGTTTTTCCATCCTCATC
>JAGWUO010000255.1 GCA_028868395.1 Cytophagales bacterium
TGAGTTTGGCGATAAGGTGATCAATAACCCGAACCCAATTTGGACTAAATCTCCTTCTGATTTAACAGACGAGGATTACTTGAAATTCTACGAGGAATTATATCCATTCCAAGAGAAACCTCTGTTCTGGATTCATTTGAATGTGGACTATCCGTTCAACTTGACGGGTATTTTATATTTCCCAAAAGTAAAGAACGAGATGCAATTGCAACGCGAAAAAATCTCTCTTTACAGCCGCCAAGTATTCATCACCGATGAAGTAAAAGACATCGTTCCTGAATTCTTGATGTTATTGCACGGGGTAATTGACTCGCCAGATATTCCGTTGAATGTTTCTCGCTCGTTCTTACAAGCGGATTCTAACGTGAAGAAAATCAATTCGTATATCACGAAGAAAGTCGCTGATAAATTAGCTGAATTGTTTAAATCCGATCGCCCAGCATTCGAAGAGAAATTCGCTAACATCGGCTTGTTCATCAAGTACGGAATGATCTCGGATGAGAAGTTCTTAGAAAAAGCAAAAGATTTTTGTCTAGTTCAAGATACGAATAACAAATATTTTACGTTAGACGAATACAGTGAAGAGGTGCAAGCTGCCCAAACAGACAAAGATGGAAACAAGGTTTACTTGTATACCACCGACGTCGAGCAACAAGATGCCTTTATTCAATCCGCCCAAAACAAAGGTTATTCAGTTATTAAATTGGATACCCTGATCGACAGCCACTTCATTAACACGATGGAGTCTAAATTAGAAAAGACGCAATGGAAGCGTGTTGATGCAGATGCGGTCGACAAATTAATTGATACGGGGATTAAATTAGAAGCCATTTTATCTGATGCGCAAAAAGAGAGCGTGAAGAAAGTGTTCGAAGAAACCCTAAATGACAAACAAAAAGTGGTAGCCGTGGAAGCGATGTCACCGGATGAATTACCTGCAATCGTGACTCAAAACGAGTTTATGCGCAGAATGAGTGATATGTCGAAGACCGGCGGTGGCGGTATGGGTATGTTTGGAGCCATGCCAAACACCTATAACATCACCATCAACGCAAACCACCCATTAATTAGTAAACTAGCTGATTTGAAAGACGAGAGCGAACAAAAAGCGCTAGCGAAACAAATCTCTGACCTAGCTTTACTATCGCAAAATCTGTTGACGGGGGCTGACTTAACAGCCTTCATTAAAAGAACGGTAAGTGGGTTTTAGAAAATAAAAAGAGCCGCTCCATCAGCGGCTCTTTTTTTATTGCTTTCGCACCATCAGTTTCTTCGTGGCGACCGGTTTCCCGTCTACGAGTAACTGGTACATATAGAGACCACTATTCAATTCGCGTAAAGAGATTTTAGCGTTGCGATCCTCTTTATCCAATTCCACTTCCTTTACGACCAATCCCAAGACATTATAAATGGCAATTTTGACCTCTTGGTTAGCGCCAGAAAACTGGTAATCTACCAAGGCATAATCAGCTGCGGGATTGGGATATAAATGAGAAACAAAAATGCGATCGCCCTGAAATAAATAGGGGTCATTTTTAAATCCTAACAGAGAAGCTAGGGCAAAAAATAAAGTGATATGTCGCAATACTTTTTTCATTCTCAAATCGTTGAGACGAAATTAGTACAAATTTAGACCGCTCTGACCTTTTTAAGGTTTTTTAACAAGGACTTGGTATTCGACTCTTTTCAGAATCGTTTGAAGGGAGGGCTTTTCGGAGATTCTCCACCGGAATCCATCTAGTTCTTGAAGGTCGCCTTTCCATTCTTTGGGTGGCACAAACTTTGCCTCCGGTTTTGTAATAAAGGCAATCTTCTTCACCTTATTATCCTCGAAAAACAAGTTCATTCGACTGCATTCCACCCGATTTAATCCAGTGGTTACTTTCTTATCATCAATGACATAATAGATACTCTCTCCATTCCCCTCTACATTCACTCGATTTAACTTAGAATCCTCTTTAAAATGCACCCATACCTTGCGACCCTTAATCTGGTTGTAGTGGTTCGCAGAATCTATCGAAATCACAAAGGATTTACCGCGCAAACGCATTTCCTTAAGCTTTTGATTCCCCATAAACAGGGAAATAGAGTCAGCTTGGGATTGCGAATCCTGGGTCCAGAGAATCGGTTTTTGGTAGAAATGAATAATTGAATCCTGCACATTATAACCGAGCGAATCGCATCTGCCAGACAAATCGGACTTGTAAATAAGGACATTTTTATAGGCAAACAACTTCCGAATTGAATCCTTTTTTATGTTCAAAGAGACTAATGTATCCGCTGTCAAATACAGCGTATCTTTCTCCATAATATTCTGCATCCAGGCATGGCCATAAACCCGGGTGATTCCCGTCTTACCCGCATAACGCCCATTATCGCCTTTCAGAATTACCTTTTCTTTTTGGCTAACGAATTCGACTTTCCCTTTTGCTACTCCAATTTGGGTAGGGGAATCGTAAAATAAAGTATCCGCAGTTAAAATATATTCATCCGTTTTGGCGGTAGAACGACCGGTAAAATTCGACACTTTGGTGATCGTATTATAAAAACCGCGACTCGTGATGACCGTATCCTTTTTTGTCACAATTTCAGTGGGAGCAATAAAATACGCTTCTTTCGATGCTGTATTGTATTTCAAAGAATCTGCCTTAACAGATCCTCCATC
>JAGWUO010000256.1 GCA_028868395.1 Cytophagales bacterium
AGAGAATGAAGCTCACTAACCAAAACCTTTCCTAGATTTTTTTGTTTTTCTGTCGTGGGGCTGCTGCTTGAGTGTGGGTCGGATTGGGTGTCTATTTGGACATAGTCAAGAAAACGATCTTTCGATGTGAAGGCGTATTTTTGAATCAATTCCGAGAGCTGCTGCATAAAAAGGGATTTATATTGAAATATTAGAAGAAATAATTGTCTTTATTGAATTTATTTCTTTTGGATTTATAAAGGTAATACACCTTTCAAAATAACGTATTATCTTAGTGCCTTGAATTTTATAAGCTTACAACTATGTCTCAAAATGCTGTGATTAACCTCGATGGCAAATCGTTCGAATTACCTACTCTAGTGGGAACCGAAAATGAAAAAGCAATCGACATTGCGAAACTTCGCGATCTATCTGGATACGTTACGTATGATCCAGGTTACAAAAACACGGGTGCAACAAAAAGTGCTATTACTTTTTTAGATGGTGAGGAAGGAATTCTGAGACATTGTGGTTACAGCATTGAAGAATTAGCGGATAAAGCTAGCTTCCTAGAAGTGGCTTATTTGTTATTAAATGGCGAATTGCCTACACAAACTCAATTAGATGCGTTCGAAGCTGAGGTGAAGAAATACACGGTAACGAACGAAGCTTTATTGAAAATCGAACAAGTTATTCCGACTTCTACACACCCGATGAGCGAATTATCAGCTCTTGTAGGTTTAATGGAAGGTCAATATAATCCAGCTGAAACGAAGGAAAATATCTTACGTTTGATCGCTGCCTTGCCTATTTTCGCGGCATGGAACTATAAGAAATCAATTGGCGAAGCATTAGTGGCTCCGGACCAATCTTTGGACTATTGCTCTAACTTCTTGAAAATGATGTTCGCTAAACCAGGCGAGGATTACAAAGTAGATCCAATCGTTTCTAAGGCCTTGAACAAATTATTAATCTTACACGCAGATCACGAGCAAAACTGCTCTACATCAACGGTTCGTTTGATTGGTTCTTCTCATGCAAGTATATTCTCTAGTATTTCAGGTGGTATCCAAGCGTTATTTGGTCCATTACACGGTGGTGCAAACCAAGCGGTGATTGAGATGTTAGAGGAGATCAAGCAAGCGGGTGGTGATACGTCTAAATTCGTAGCGATGGCCAAGGATAAGACGTCAGGCTTCCGTTTGATGGGTTTTGGACACCGTGTCTACAAGAACTTTGATCCTCGTGCCCGTATAATTAAGGTGGCAGCGGATGATGTGTTAACGGCGTTGGGTGTTAAAGATCCAGTGTTAACGATTGCACAAGAATTAGAAGCAGCGGCTTTAAGCGATGAGTATTTCGTGGCTCGTAAATTATACCCGAACGTAGATTTCTATTCAGGTATCATTTACCGCGCTTTGGGTATTCCAACTGATATGTTTACGATCTTATTTGCGATCGGACGTCTTCCGGGTTGGATTTCTCAACACCAAGAAATGATGACAAACAAGGAGCCTATCGGTCGCCCTCGTCAAATCTACGTAGGTTCTCCTGCGCGTGCATTTGTTGATATCGCAAATCGTTAATCTCTTTTCAGTAGAATGAAAAAGCCTCCGATTTCGGGGGCTTTTTTGTTTTACGAGGAGATTCAGTCTAGCTTTGTATCCTTATGCGGATACTATTTTTCCTTTTGTTTTGTTTTTCTGTCAGCGCCCAGGTCCAAAAAGGGCAGGCGTCTTTCTACTCCAATCGATTGAAAGGACATCGGACGAGCAGTGGGGAGAAGTATAATCCCGCTAAGTTTACGGCGGCGCATCGCCGTCTACCTTTTAATAGCTGGGTAGAGGTATATATGCCCAAAACAAAGAAAACTACCTTCGTTCGAATCATCGACCGTGGGCCTCATAGTCGCAAGCGAATAATTGATGTATCGAGAGCAGCTGCCAAAGATTTGGGATTAATTCCACATGGATTTGCTACGGTTCATATTAAACCGGTGACGGAGAAGTCTCGAATTGATTCCTTGAATGCTATGGAATCTGCAGAAATTTATGAGTTTGAACCGAAATCCGCCACGTCGGATTCGCTTTCACGAAATCCACTATAAGGGGATTCATTTGTTCTTGCTTGGACCATTCAGGTTGCAAGTATAATTCCGCTGAATCTGGTAATTTTTCCGCCCATTCTTGCGCCCATGGGATATCAGAGGGGTGATTAACGACGACTTTAAGTTCATTCGTAAGGGCTAAAATACCCTCATTAGGGGCTTTGAATTTCTTCGGAGAGAAACAAACCCAATCCCAAGTTCCTGTTATGGCCGTTGCGACTCCGGAAGTTTCAATATGGGTTCTGAATCCAGCTTCTTGTAGGGCCTCCGTTAAAGGACCTAAATCGTGCATCAATGGTTCACCACCCGTAATTACCACTAATCGGCCTGGATTCTCGAGTGCTTCAGCCACTACTGTTTCTACTGTTTTTACGGGATGCGTATCCACAGGCCACGATTCTTTCACGTCACACCAATGACAACCCACGTCACAACCTCCCAAACGAATAAAATAGGCGGCGTGTCCCTGGTATTTACCTTCCCCTTGCAGGGTGTAAAAAGATTCCATCACTGGATAGGTAAATTCGGCTCTTTTTACGGCGGTTTTTATATCTTTGGGGTTGG
>JAGWUO010000257.1 GCA_028868395.1 Cytophagales bacterium
GAATGATTTCAAGGTAGCACCAAAAGGTGGACGCACGATTTGGGCAAAAACCATCCCTGGTTTGCGGATATCGATACCAAATAAAGGCTTACCTGTTACTACATTTTTATTATCAACGCCTTTAACGCGCGTTCCAATAATCTTATAATCCTTACGATCCTTGTACGTGACCTCAGTTGGAACAGGCAATTTAGAAGCCGCTTCGGCAAGGGCTCCATAGGAGGCTTTTTGGCCTGCTGGACCTAATACAAATCCTTTCGATGTTTTGCATTGTGCCACATCCACTTTCCATTGATCCGCCGCCGCTTGCATCATCATCTTACGAACGGTAGCTCCAGCCTTTCTTAATCGCTCCCAAGAGTGCTTCAATGCGCCACTTCCTCCCGTCAATTGACGTTCAAATTGCTTCGTGTCTAGATTCGCTTGTTCCACTTGAACTTGTGCCCAATCCACATCTAATTCTTCTGCTACTACCACTGGGAATGCTGTTTTTATGCCTTGTCCAATTTCTGGATTGGGAGAAAATAAGGTGATTTTGCCCAAGCTATCTATCGACAAAAAGGCATTAAATCGACCTGCACCAGTGACCACTTCCATCGCGGAAGTCTCTACGGAAGCTTCGGCTGAAAACCAATCAAAACCTAAGGTAAATACCCCTGTAAATAAGGCGGTTTTCTGAATAAAATCTCTTCTCGATGTTTTCATTTCTTGGTCTTTTTAGAGGCTAATTTTACGGCTTCTTGAATTCGGTGATACGTTCCACAACGGCAAATATTGCCGGACATTCCATCGACAATTTCTTGATCTGTGGGATGCGGATTCTTTTTCAAAAGACCCGCAGCGGTCATAATTTGACCCGCTTGGCAATAGCCACATTGAGGAACATCCAGTTCATCCCAAGCCACTTGAACCGGGTGTTTTCCAGCAGGATCCAATCCCTCAATAGTGGTAATTTGTGCGTTTGAAACAGCAGAAATAGGCAAAACGCAAGAACGCGTTGGTTCTCCATTGACCCAAACGGTACATGCTCCACATTGAGCAATACCACAACCATACTTTGTTCCTAAAAGGGACAAATGATCTCTAAGCGCCCATAATAAGGGGGTATTTGGATCAATGTCCAAGGAAACTTTTTTCTTGTTAACGGTGCAATTGATTGCCATAGCTTTATTTTTTCTTAACTAGTTCTTTAATGCGAATATTTCTAAACTTCAATGGGGAACCATGTCCTAAGAACCCGATATGACCCGTTTTGTTTAATAAACCGGGATGTTCTTTGTGATCTGCCGTACCTTCTTTCGTAGCCACGGCAATATCCCCGTCTACAATTACTTCACCATTTAAAATCACTTTGATTTTATTTCCTTGTGCAATGACTTCCTCTTCATTCCACTCCCCCACCGGTTTTAAGAAACCTTGCTTCGCTGGAATGATTCCGTAAACTGACCCATGGTATTGATAAGGTTGAAGTTTCGCATAGATAGGTGCTGTATTGTCCAAAATCTGCAATTCCATTCCCACGTAAGCCGCATCTCCCTCTAAAGGTGCGCGAATGCCTAAACCATTATTGGCTCCAGGCGTTAATTGAAAATCAAATTTGAGATGAAAGTCTCCGTATTCATTTTTGGTATACAAATTTCCCTTTCCTCCTCGAGTAGGATCCACGACTAATTCCCCATTCGATGGATAATAATCCGTTGTATTTCCGGTCCAATTAAAGAGTGATGAGCCATCAAACAAGGCCGCAAAATCTGCCTCCGGAGCAACATAAGCTAGTTCAGGCTTTAATTCTTTTACATAAATGTTGCGGTAAACAATGTGGTTCCCATGAGCCTGCAACTCAATAGCATCTTTCAAGAAAATCGGAATTTTGCGATCCCAATAATTCTCTAAAATCGCATTATTGACTACTAATTCCCCATTTAAATAGACCGTCACTCGCTCGCCTTTCATAATGATGCGGAATGTATTCCATTCATTGATCGGATTATCCGCTACTTTCAACGGATTTCGCGGATTGATTTGGTTATTATACAAACCTCCAGAACCCACCTGAGCACCTACATTTGTACGGGCAATATCCCAAATCTGCACCTGCGGAGATCCTCGCAAATAAATACCCGCATCTCCGTCCTTTTCAATCTTCCAATCCACATACATCTCAAAGTCTTGGTAATCTCTCACCGAACACAAATTATCTCCGTGTCCCGTAAAATGCAGTTCCTCCCCTTTGGCTTCCCAGCCTGCACGCATTACCTCATCTGCCTTCACTTGTAATTTAGCAAGCGTGTCTGCGGACCATTGTCTGCGCTTCACAGGATTCGCTACAAGTCCCTTCCAACCTCGTAAATCTTGTCCATTGTACATGGTATAAAAACCACGATCCGTAATTTTAAAGGCTTCATTTAGTTTCTCCCGAACAGCGGGATCTGTTATTTGATTGAAAACTTCTTGTACCCACTCCTTCGTCATTTGACCTCTGAATTCAGGATTAGCCAGATAGAGAGCCGCTAAACCATCGGCTGCGATTTGGCGTACATTAGGATCCTGTAATCCGAGGTATAGCGTACGCATCGCTGAAAGAGAATGGCATTTTGCCAAACCCTTAAAGATCTGCTCACGCGTCTCTAAGTTAGCTGTTAAATCCAA
>JAGWUO010000258.1 GCA_028868395.1 Cytophagales bacterium
CGAGCGAAGGACGCTGTCGCATAATGCGGCATGTCTAACAAATAAGTAATCGTGTCAAAAGAAGGCTCAGAACCATCGTAGCTATGCGCGTAGAGGCTCATTTGGTTATTAAAATGATTCACCGCCACCACGTAACGGTACACATAATAACGGATAGACGGGATTTCTGATTCGGGGTTTTTCGCCTGAATATCGATATCTTCGAAATAGGTCACCGCATCATAGGAAATATGGCCAAAAAGCCCATTCGCCATAGGAGAATCTCCCTTTTCTTTCTTAAAATCAAATCGATCCGCAAAGCTCTTCAACGCCGCTACCGCATCGTGGCGATTCGCTAAGGTGAAATTCTCTTGCGTTCCGTCTGGAAAAGTTTGGGTGACTTTCGAATCCGTCAACTCGAAGCGCGCCACGGGATCAAAAGCAATGTGCGAAAAGCCATGTTCCTTACCGTGGTAATCTGCCGATTCTAAGATGACAGAGTTCTTATAGTTTTTGCGAATCTTCAAAAAGATTCCAATTGGCGTCAGCGTATCGGCCAAAAGTGTTTTCCGTGAAGTTCGTATGTTTATGCTTGACATGTTTCAAAGGGCAAAATTAATAAAAAAAGGCTTACTGTGGAACAGCAAGCCTTTAGTAAACATATCATGTACACACAGCAAAACTGTTCAGGGATTGTTATCCTTGCCACCAGTTTTTGTTGTATGTTGCTTTTGTCATTGTGTTGTTATTTGATACAAATGTAGAGGGAAATCAGTAAAATCAAAATTTTAACCGATCAAATCCCACAAATTTCCGTATAAATCCTCGAATACGAGCACTTTACCATATTCTTCCTCACTAGGACCGCGTACAATCGTAATGCCCTGCGCGATCAAATTCGCATGATCTCGTTCAAAATCATCCGTATGCAAGAACAGAAATACGCGTCCTCCGGTCTGATTACCTACTCTCGATTTTTGTTCCTCCGTCGCTGCTTTCGCTAAAAGCAATTGACAAGAACCCTCTCCAGATGGCTGCACCAATACCCAACGCTTCACGTCACTCAAAACAGTGTCCTCGATTAGAGTAAAACCTAATTTCTGAGTGTACCAAGCGATAGCTTCGTCATAATCGGCTACCACGAGGGCGATGTGCATGAGGCGGTGGTTCATAAGTAGTCGGGAGTCGCTAGTCGCTAGTCACTAGTCGGTAGCTGGGTTTTAGTTTAATTTTCGTCGCGGCCTACAAAGTTAAACGGCGAGATTAATTTCAATTCCGCCTTGATCGCATCTGAAACGGCTAAGCCATCAATGAATGCGTGGAAAACAGCTTGATCAATCTTTCCGTGGTGACGTGTCAAATCTTTCAATGCCTCGTAGGGCTTAGGGAAAGCTTCGCGACGCAATACGGTTTGGATCGCTTCTGCGATGACCACCCAGTTATCTTCTAAATCCTGTTGGATTTTGCTATTGTTCAATTCTAATTTGCCCAAACCGCGTTGCAAGGAATTCAAAGAGATCACGACGTGCGCCAAAGGCGTTCCCACGTTACGCAATACCGTCGAATCCGTCAAATCACGTTGTAAACGCGAGATCGGAAGCTTCGCTGACAAGAATTCAAAGAAGGCATTCGCCATCGCTAAATTTCCTTCTGCGTTTTCAAAATCAATCGGGTTTACCTTGTGAGGCATCGCGGATGATCCGATTTCACCTGCTTTGATTTTTTGCTTGAAATAACCCATTGAGATGTATTGCCAAATATCTCTCGACAAGTCAATCAAAATCGTATCTAAACGCTTTAAGCCATCGAAATAAGCTGCTAAATTATCGTAATGCTCGATTTGAGTTGTGTATTGACTACGCTTTATACCTAAATCGGCATGCAATTTCGCCGCAAATTGTGGCCAATTAATTTCTGGAAATGACACTTGGTGTGCATTGAAATTACCCGTCGCTCCACCAAATTTACCCGTAAAAGGCACCTGCGCTAATAGGTCTAATTGACGATTCAAACGTTCAACGAACACCTTTATTTCTTTTCCCAAACGCGTAGGAGAAGCGGGTTGTCCATGGGTGTGAGCTAATAAAGGAATTTCTTTCCACTCCGTTGCATAAGCATCTAAAGTGGCTACTACCGCTTGATATGCCGGCAAAATCACTTCGCGATGAGCCTCCGCGATGGAAAGCGGAATCGCTGTATTATTAATATCTTGAGAGGTAAGTCCAAAGTGAATAAACTCCACAAAGGGGCTCATGTCGCCAGGAAGGGCTAACATACGGTCTTTGATAAAATACTCCACCGCCTTCACATCATGGTTAGTCACCTTTTCGGTATCCTTAATCCATGTCGCATCCGCCTCCGTGAAGTTCGTGTACATGGAGCGCAGTGCCGCATAATGTTCCTTAGGAAAGCCTTTTAGTGGGGCCAAAGGAATCTCGCACAACGCAATAAAGTATTCGATTTCTACGCGCACTCGGTATTGAATCAATCCAAATTCAGAAAAATAAGGAGCAAGTGCGGCGGTTTGTTTGCGGTAACGACCATCAACCGGAGAAATGGCAGTCAATAAATTTAATTCCATGCGATCTTATCAAAGCACAAAGGTACAACAATTTAAAAATTATCCGTAATTTCAAGCATGCTAAGTCCTCGCTACCTTTCT
>JAGWUO010000259.1 GCA_028868395.1 Cytophagales bacterium
GCAAGTTGCTATTATCCAAACGCGAGTTAGGTAAATTACAGAAGGAGTTGAAGAATGTGGGTTTGACCATTATTCCTACTCGTCTATTCATCTCAGATAAAGGCTATGCTAAGCTAAACATCGCACTATCGAAAGGTAAAAAGACCTTTGATAAACGAGATGACATTAAAGAAAAAGATGTGAAGCGGGATATGGATCGCTCGATGTCCTAATTTGACCTGTGTCTGATTTTCTTTACGATGGTTACTGCCGCCATGATGACGATGGCGAAAATCACAAATCCTCCTAATCCATACATCCAGTCTAGAGTATTTTTAGCCACCACCAAGAAAACCACTGCCACTAAAAGAATGGTCGCTATTTCGTTATAAAGTCTCAATTGAGTTCCAGATAGCACAAAATTTCCTTTTCTAAATTGTAGGATCAGGTGTCGGCAACTAAAATGGTAGACTGTGATGGCTACCACAAAGCCTAATTTCAAATGCAACCAGCCTTGAGATCCGAAGCTGCTTAGCCATGCCACATATATTAACGATAAACCTGTGATCCAAGTCAAGAACATCGCTGGAATCATGATGGCATTGAAGAGGATTTTCTCCATCTTCTCAAACTGCTTCGATAAAATGTTTTTTTCGGGCTCTCCTTTGTCTTGTGATTCAGCGTGATAAACCAACAAACGGGGAAGGTAGAATAGCCCAGCAAACCAGCTGACAACAAATATAATGTGAATAGATTTTAGGACCGTATAGCTCATATTAGGCTTGGTAACGCTTGAACAAACTATTGACTTTCATTTGGATTACTCCAAAAATCGCTTCTTTAAAAATATTCGCCGACATTTTACTCGTTCCCTTTGTGCGATCTGTAAAGATGATAGGTACTTCTACGAGTTTGAAGCCATATTTCCAGGTGGTGAATTTCATTTCTACTTGGAAGGCGTAACCGATGAATTTGATCTGGTCCAAAGGAATAGTTTCCAATGTCTTTCTACGATAACAAACGAATCCAGCAGTAGCATCTTGCACTTTCATTCCTGTGATAAAGCGAACATAAAATCCGGCAAAATAGGACATTAATACGCGACCCATAGGCCAATTGACTACATTGACACCATTAATGTAGCGGGATCCGATGGACATATCTCCGTTTCCGGCTTCTTCTTCCGGCAAGTTTTCTTCTTTTAATTCGGCCGGAGTGGCGCAGGCTTTGAATAGACGAATTAAATCATCTGGATTGTGAGAGAAGTCCGCATCCATCTCAAAGATGAAGTCGTAGCCTTTAGCTAGGGCAATTTTGAATCCTTCAATATAAGCGGTGCCTAATCCTAATTTGCCTTTTCTTTCTAGGAGATGAATTCGTCCTTCATTCGCATTTTGGAGGCGTTTTACTTCCTGTGCTGTTCCATCAGGTGAACCATCATCTACGATTAAGACATCAAAAACTGGATCCAAGCTCAAGACCTTCAAAAGGATGGCTTCGATGTTTTCGATTTCGTTGTACGTGGGGATAATGACTATCCTTTTGTTCATTTAGCTATTGTTAGGATGGCGAAAGCAGTCGGTCGTATGATCGTTCACTAATCCAGCGGCCTGCATCAACGCATAACAAATGGTAGGGCCGACAAATCGGAATCCATTCTTCTTTAGAGATTTGCTCAATAAGACAGAAATTTCTGTGCTAGCTGGTAATTCTCCGTGATGGGCAAAGTGGTTTAGGATAGGCGTATGGCCCACAAACTCCCAAATATATTGGTTAAAGCTACCAAATTTTTCCTGAATTTTAATAAAAGCCTGCGCATTCGTTCGAACGGCGCTGATTTTTAGGCGATTTCGAATGATAAGTTCGTTTTGCATTTGGGCTTCTAGTTGCTCATTCGACCAATTCGCTAAGGCGTGGTAATCGAATTGCGCGAAGGCTTCTCTGAAGGCTTCGCGTCGCTTCAAAATGGTGATCCAAGAGAGGCCGGCTTGGAAGCCCTCTAGGATGAGGAGCTCAAAAAGTGCTTCGTCGCGGTGTTCTGGATTCCCCCATTCGAGGTCGTGGTAAGTTTGGTATAATTCATCTGAACCACACCAGCGGCAACGTATTTTTGAGTCCATTATGTTTGATAATTTTTCGGTTTCTTTTTACAAAATAGGAGAATATATTTCGAAACTTTGGCCCAACAAATTGATAAAATAGAAATTGAATTACCTTTGTGTCAGCGAAAGGTTCTGCGCCGCTTCGAACGGCGTTGATTAATAGGGAATTTGGTGAAAATCCGAAACTGTCCCCGCAACTGTAAATTTTCAAAAAGCTTTTCATTCAAGGGTCACTGGCGTCGCTGGGAAGGCCGAAAAGCAAGGGAAATGAGTCAGGAGACCTGCCTTTTACTATTCTTGACCTTGCATTACGGAGGATGATCCGAGGTCGAGCGTTCGATTACCTTTTTATTTCACAGGCCTGAAAGGGCAAAAAACATGTTAAATGTATTAATTATCGCTGGCGCGTTAGCTTCAGTGGGAGTCGCTAGTCGGGAGTCGCTAGTCGCTAGTCCGGAGGAATCATCCACCATTTACCATTCACCATTTACCATCTCTACTCTATACTCTCCTCTCTCTACTCTAAAAAGAGATTCCACGCTCGC
>JAGWUO010000260.1 GCA_028868395.1 Cytophagales bacterium
TTGTTTGCTGGGAATCACCCATTGCTAGATCAGGCTTATAGCCCCATGACGGTGCGCTTCTTTATGTTGCAGTCGCAATACCGCAGCACCCTGGACTTTTCGAATGAAGCCTTGAAGGCAGCCCAAAAAGGCTACAAGAAAATCGCCAACGGTTTGCGAATAATTAAAAAGTTAGCCTACCCATCGGATAGTACAGCGAACCCAGACGCCGCTCAAGAAAAAGAAATAAATGATGCGATCCAAGGTTGCTACGATGGGATGAACGACGATTTGAACACGGCAGTGGCGATAGCACACTTGTTTACTTTACTCAAGAAAATCAACTCGATTTATACAGGAAATTTAGCATTCGAATCCATTTCAGCTGAAACATTTTCGAATTTAAAACGTTCTTATATCAGCATTTTAGAGGACGTTTTAGGTATCAAAGAAGAGATCCCAGCCGAAATGAATGGCTTAACGGAGGAACTTCTGCAGCTTTACAAAGGTTTCAAGGAAAGTAGACAATACGATAAAGTAGACGAAATCCGCGGCGCCTTTAAATCTGCTGGATTATTGATTAAGGACATGAAAAACTCCATCGACTGGGGTTACGAAGAATAAGATTATGCTAAGAAATTTAACACCAACCGTACGAAATTTAATTTTCGCGAATGTCGCTATCTTCTTAGGATCAGCCTTCATTCCGGATGATTTATTCGCTTTGTATTTTTTCCAATCGAGCAAATTCCATTATTTCCAAATCATCAGCTACATGTTCGTTCACGCGAATTTCATGCACTTGTTGATGAATATGTTTGGACTCTATATGTTTGGATCTATTCTAGAGCGCATCTGGGGAGGACCACGCTTCTTGTTCTTCTTTTTATTCTGTGGTGTAGGAGCCGGCTTATTGCATGAAGCGATCCAATACTTTCATGATTATGCGAGTATCAGAAAGGCATTGGAATTAGCCCTTTCTAATCCAAATTCAGATTTTTTGATGGACTATTTTAACCGTTTTGACGGCAGTACTTCCATAAATGAGGGTCGTTTAAATGCCTTAGGTGCAATCGACCATTACAAAGAATACACGACCCAAAACCCCGTGGTTGGGGCTTCTGGTGGCGTTTTCGGTATCTTGATGGCTTATGGTTATTTATTCCCAAACTCAGAAATGTTCGTCTTCCCTATTCCGATTCCGGTGAAAGCAAAATACCTCGTGATGGGTTTTGCCTTTTATGAATTATGGGCTGGGAAAGCGGCTGCAGAAGGGGATAATGTAGCTCATTTTGCCCACTTGGGAGGAATGCTTTTTGCGGTGATTTTATTATTGATTTGGAGACAAAAACGCGATAGCTTCTATTAAGATGCGCAGCATTCTCACCGATATAAGAAACATCATTCAGCAGCCTGGGCAAGGCTTACTAAAAATTATTATAGCCAACGGAGCCATTTTTGTGGCTTTGATGATTGCGCGAGTCGGCCTTTTGATTGCCGGCAAATCGGAATTATTTGATGCTTTTTTTACGCAGGTCTCACTTCCCTCTTCACTCGAATTATTGATTCAAAGACCCTGGAGCCTGATTAGCTATTTTTTCTTGCACATTGAGGTATTCCACCTCATCTTTAATATGATGTTCCTGTATTGGTTTGGCATCATTATTCAGGATTTTGTCGGGAATAAACGGCTCGTTCAGCTCTATTTCTATGGAGGTTTAGCAGGTGCTGTGGCCTTTCTATTAGCGATGAATACGGTGAGTTTTTTCATTGCAAAAGGCCCTACGTTCCTCAATGGAGCATCTGCAGGCGTATTTGCGGTGGTGGTGGCAGCGGCAACGATTCGGCCTAATTACCAGGTTCATCTTTTATTGTTTGGCCCAGTACGCATCAAATACATTTCGGCTTTTTACATCCTTTGGTCTTTCATTGAGACGACTGGTGCAAATGCCGGAGGAAATATTGCCCACCTAGGAGGAGCTATTTTAGGATTTATTTTTGCCAAAAACTTCTTAGCAGCCTCCCGCCCCCAAGCCATTTTTGAAATAAAAATAAAAGAATTTGCACAGGCTGTACATCAAAAAGTACAGCCCCGAAAAGAGTTAGAAACGGTACCAGAGGAGGAGTTAAATGCTATTTTGGACAAAATATCACAGTCTGGATATGATAGTCTAACGGACTACGAACAAAAAAGATTATTCAAAGCGAGTCAAAAAAATGACTAAGGCTTAAAAACATTTTTACCTTTGTAAGGTTAATCTCTCACTATCAATCATCAAACGCGTCTATGCAATTTGAAGCCGGTCCTTTACTTAGCCAAATCACCACTCCGGAGGATTTGCGCAAGTTGCCGAAATCAGACTTACCTCAAGTTTGTGCTGAATTGCGTCAATTTATCATTGACAACGTTTCGGTGAATGGAGGCCATTTTGGAGCTTCTTTAGGTGTAACAGAGCTTACAGTGGCCTTACATTATGTGTTTAATACCCCAGATGATCAATTGGTTTGGGACGTGGGACACCAAGCCTATGGCCACAAGATTTTAACGGGACGACGTGAAGTTTTTCACACGAATCGTTTAATGGGAGGTATTTCGGGTTTCCCGAAACGCTCAGAAAGCACCTTTGACACCTTTGGTGT
>JAGWUO010000007.1 GCA_028868395.1 Cytophagales bacterium
CGCTTGTCATAAGAGGTAAAAGTCCCATCCGGCTGAACGGCATAGAGCCGATTAAAGAAAGCATTTTGTTGTTTTACTTTTAGGGAACCTATGACTAAAGCCTCTATTCGATTTGCTTGCAATTGCATCCACTGAAGTGCGGGGCCCTTGCCTATTTCAGCGCCATTAGGCGTCATAGAAAAGCCAGTGGCAAACATTTCGGGCAAAACAATCACATCTGTTTTACCTGCTAAGTCGGATAATTTTTCCTCTAAAGCCGCACAATTAGCAGCAGGATCTTCCCACACTAAATCAGATTGAACCAAGCTTACCCGTAGATTCGCCATATTTGCCGGTGTTTATTTGGCAATATAAGAATAATAGATTTTCAAACGAGCTTTCATCGCTTGCAAAGGCACGTAACGTGCACTCTCATTTACGATTCTAGTGTTTCCTGAAGAATTAGAAGTCAACGCCGGAGTGATTAACCAGCCAGTATTCGCTTGCTTACCCACTAAGATTGACTGAATTGCCGTAGTGACATTAAACGTATATGATTTTGAACTCGGATTAATCGCAGAGGTAATCACACTAGAACCTCCTTCAGATAGCAAATATTTCAAACCATAACTGTTACGGAGCGTACGGTTGGTCGCATTTGTTTCTACAATCGACAATTGCCCAATCGTTTGTTGTAAATCGATATTATCTGCGGCCGTTAATACTAACTCTGCCTTATTAACTGCCACATTGCGATTTCCTTTTAAATTAAGCAAATACGGAAATTCTACCTTTGTGGCTACTCCAGTACCCGCTTGAATGTAGGTAATACCACTTGTTGCGGATGAAGAAACGATGTTTCCTGGGTTTTGAAGGGCGGCTAAAGCACCTGATTTGGTCGACTTAATCTGGTTAAAACGAGCTAACAATTCAGGATAAAGCGCATTCGACAAACTAAAATAATAGTCCATGTAATACTTTAAAGTATCTCCTGGATTGTGAAAGTGCAAGGTCATCCGAGAATAACCTGGATTGAATCCAATCATAGCTCCTGATGTGGAACCAGAAGATTTAAACAACACACCCGGGAAATAATCTCTAAAACCTTTACCTCCAGCGGCGACTTTTGTATCTGCATATTTACTTAATAACTCACGACCAAAGGTATCCGACATCCGGAAACGCAAGGTATCATAACGAACAGAGTCTCCATTCATCGCTTTCGTACGAATTGGGCGAGGAGCAAAGGTGTATCGACCTAAGAGTGTCGCATCATTTCGGATGGAAGAATTAGCAAAATAATCCGTTCCCCTATTTAAACTATCTAATAAACGATAAACACTAAGTGTTTGCGCTTTGGTCGTATCTCCTTGATAGCTTGAGTAAGCTAAACGCAAGGTTAACGAATCATACACAGAGGTAGCTTTCGCAAAAAGGGTGTCAATGTTCGACACCTGTGTATAAACCGCTGATTCAGCTAAACCTAAAACAGGATGATTAAATGACCCTACTAACAAGGTACTAGGCGACCCTGTATAAATAGAATCAATCAAAACTGTAGATGATTTAATGGTAATGGTATCAGAATAATTCAATCCCACCTCCACACTAAACAAATCGTCTCCAATTTCTTTAGGTGTATCACAAGATGCAAGGAATAAGGAAAGAATTCCTACCCATTTAATTGCCGGACATTTCCAAGTACGTTTTTTCGAAGAAATCGAGGTCATTGTCGGCAATGTTTTGAGAGGTTTTATGTTGATATTCATCAATAATCGTTTGAATACGGCTATTATCCGCATTTACTAAAGAAACTATTTTGTCCGCATACTCTGCACCTATCTTGATAAATGCTTCGTAATTTCCACCTACTAAGCTACCTAAATGTGCTTCGTCTAAATCTCCAATCTTCACTTTTTCGATCAAATCGTCTGATTCAAACGTAAAATCAAAAGCAGAATTGTGTGGAGAGAAAATAGTTTTCGAATCCTTGTAAATTGGGTGATTTTGGTAATGCGTCGAAATATACAAAGGCACTAAACTAGACATCCAATCATTGCAATGAATGATATCAGGAGCCCAACCTAACTTCACGACCGTCTCTAAAGCTCCTTTGCAGAAGAAAATAGCACGCTCGTGATTATCTGGGTAAAATGCGCCTTCTTTGTCAGTTAACACATATTTACGTTGGTAATAATCTTCGTTATCGATGAAGTATACTTGTAATTTCGCAGCTGGAATACTGGCTACTTTAATGGTCAAAGGCTTTTCTTCCTCACCCATTGGAATGGTAATACCTGAAAGACGAACCACTTCGTGCAATCGGTTTTTACGCTCATTGATCGAACCGAATCGAGGCACTAAAATTCTAATTTCCATACCTCTTTCCTGCATTGCAGTAGGAAGAGCGCGTACGAAATCAGCAATTTTTGACGTGTTTTGAAAAGGATCTACCTCACTTGAAACGTAAAGAATACGTAATTTGGCCATTCTAAATTGATTACTAGGGGCAAATTACCCCAAAAAACATTACAAAAATACAAAAAAATAATCGGATTATCACCATCATTATACAATGAAAGGTCTTTAATTTGCCTTCTGATTAAAGAACCAAATGCTAAAATCAATCCTAAAATACCTTATATCTAGTTTATTGGCAGTAGGCCTATTGTATTGGGCTTTTTCCAAAAGCCAATTGCATTGGAATGATATCCTAACCACCTTCCATCAAGCTGATTATAATTGGGTGGCCGTGTCAGTAGTCATTTCCATCCTTTCGCATCTTTTGCGTGCGCTTCGTTGGGAGCAACTTTTAAGCGCTTTAAACTATCAACCAGGAACTGTACGTACTTTTTCCGCCGTATTAATCGGCTATTTTGCTAATTTTCTAGTACCCCGCTTAGGTGAAGTTTCTCGTTGCGGGTCTTTGCAAAAAACGGCAGAAATTCCCTTTGAGGAATCTTTTGGCACCGTAATCACCGAAAGAATCGTGGATCTATTAAGCCTAATAGTGCTCGTGGGGATCACATTTCTAGTGGAGTGGGAACCCTTGCAAAATAGCCTGTTCCCGACCCTTCATTTACCTTCAGGTACGTTAATTATCACAGCCTCTATCCTCGGTTTAATCGGTTTAGGAGTTTTATGGAAGTTTAAAGATTTACTCCAAAACATTGGCGCCGAATCGAAAGTGGGAAAAATGATCCTCGGATGGGTCGCTGGAATCGGAAGCATTCGGCACTTAGCTCAACCTGGCAAATTCATCAGCTATAGTGTGGGCATTTGGTTGTGCTATTATTTGAGCACCTATACCTTGTTTCTCGCCTTCCCTATCAGTGAAAACTTAGGTATGAGTGCAGCATTAACTGTTTTAGTGATGGGAACTTTTGGGATGGCAACACCTACCCAAGGGGGAATTGGGGCATACCACAGCTTGGTTGCGTCAGCATTTGTATTTTACTCCTTATCCTACAAAGATGGCTTTATGCTCGCTACCTTTTTTCACGGAACTCAAATGATTACCCTGTTGTTATTGGGTGGATTTAGTTTTATTTTAACCTTATTTTTACCCAAAATTAGCGCACGTGTCGAACAGAACTGAAGATAAAATTGTCACATTAGCCCAAGGAATCGAACTTCGCAAGCAATGGAAAGCGAACGGAGAGAAAGTCGTTTTCACGAACGGTTGCTTCGACATTCTGCATCTAGGCCATGTGGATTACCTAGAAAAATCGAGCGAATTTGGCACACGACTGATCGTGGCTGTTAACTCGGATGCATCGGTTCGGACCCTAGAAAAGGGAGTCGAAAGACCGGTGAATTCGGAATATGCTAGAGCTCGATTGATCGCTGCGTTGGGTTTTGTTTCGATGGTCATCATTTTTGGAGAGTCGACCCCTTTGGAACTCATTCAATCCCTCAGCCCAGACGTCCTCGTAAAGGGTGATGATTATACCATTGAGACGATTGTGGGGGCCAAAGAAGTGATAGCAGCCGGCGGCGAAGTAAAAACCATCGCCCTAGTGCCAGATTATTCCACTACTAAAATCATTCAAAAACTTAAACAATAAAAACTATGTATTTCATTGCCATCATTTTCGGAGTCGCAGGTATGCTTATCTCTTGGCGACTAAAATCAAAGTTCAAAACCTATTCCCAAACCCCATTACAAAGCAATTTGTCTGGCCAAGAAATCGCTCAGCAAATGCTCGCTGACCACGGCATCTCAGATGTACGCATCATTTCAGTAGAGGGTCAACTAACGGACCACTACAATCCGGCTGACAAGACCGTTAATTTAAGTAATGATGTGTATTACGGTCGTAATGCAGCCGCGGCGGCAGTAGCTGCCCACGAATGCGGGCACGCCGTTCAGCATGCTAGAGCTTATGCTTTCTTACAATTCCGTAGCGCCATGGTTCCCATGTTGAGCATTGCCAATGGATTCATGCCTATCTTATTGATGATTGGAATGATGATTCTGTATTCAACAGGAAATAGTACTTTGTTAGCTTTAGGAGTTGCCTTATTTGCTATGGCTACTTTATTCAGCTTTGTAACTCTTCCAGTTGAATTCGACGCTTCCAATAGAGCCTTGAATTGGATCAAAGAAAAGGGAATCGTTACTCCGGCTGAATACGCCTTGTCTAAAGATGCGCTTTGGTGGGCAGCAATGACGTATGTCGTAGCCGCGCTGGGTATGTTAGCGCAATTGCTGTATTATTTGAATTTGTTGAATGGAAGACGAAATGACTAGCGTCATTTCTTAAAGCATAAAGAATAAAGCACAAAGAATAAATATTGAATAAAAAAGGGGCTGAAGATCAGCCCCTTTTTTATGTTTCAGAAAAATACATTTCACAAAACGTTGCGAAGCAACATCCATTATTATACTTTATTCTTTGTGCTCTATGCTTTAATTTAAATGCTTAACATTTAACTTCGACTTCCGATAACTATACCCAAAATAAATCAACACCCCCGCCAAGCACCAGTACATAAAACGCTCCCAGTTCGTAGAACCCATTTGAGTCA
The DNA here is from genome assembly GCA_028868395.1 of Cytophagales bacterium. The sequence continues at coordinate 5,011 of JAGWUO010000007.1, forward strand.
TTAAATAGAGGTTAACTAATAAACCTAATACGGGGATTAAAGACAATTTCTTTGTTACACTGAAAAATGCAATGATTGCCCAAATGGCAAAGAATCCAAACATAATAAAGTGATCCGCTTTCGCTTCTCCAGTATACAAACCCTGTAACCAGTCACTCAGATTTACGCCTGAATAAGAAATTAGACCCAATACTACGATCATAGAAATACCCACAGAGTAACTTGAGTTTATGTAGGGGATTTTGAACTTGGATTTCTTTTGATTTTCTGGGTCTAAGTCTAAGACTAAAACCCCACCGCAAACTAAAACGAAGGCGAAAAGGGTTCCGATACTACTTAAATTAATCACCTCTTCTAGGTTAGCAAACAAGGCAGGCACACCGACTAAAACGCCCGTCATAATCGTCGAGAACGATGGAGTACGGTATTTAGGGTGAATGCGGGAGAAGGCTTTTGGCAATAAACCATCGCGTGACATCGTCATCCAGATACGTGGCTGCCCTAATTGATACACTAAAAGTGCTGAAGTCAAGGCTATTACGGCACTCGCCGCTACGATTCCGGCTACTCCATTTAAGCCTACTTGCATGAACATATAGGCCAAAGGATCCTCAATCCCCGCTAAATTTTCTGACGGCACAATTCCCGTTAAAACCAAGGTAACTAATACGTAAAGAACCGTACAGATGATCAAGGCATACATCATGGCTTTGGGAATATCCCGCTGCGGATTCTTGCACTCTTCTGCAGTGGTAGAAATCGAATCAAATCCGATATAAGCAAAACAAACGGCCGCCACACTTTTCAAAACCCCTGAAATTCCATTAGGAGCAAAAGGAGTCCAGTTTTCTACTTGCACGTAAAATGCGCCCACCCCCACTACGATCATAATGACCAATAGTTTCAATATCACCAGGATATTGTTCGTATTTTTTGACTCTTTAATTCCGATGTAGACCAAATAAGTAATAGCTACCGTAATCAGAAGTGCCGGAATATTAGCCACAAAATGCCAGCCGAAAATGGTAGGAGCCGATTGATAGGCCGTAAATCCTTCTCGTAGATTAACAGATAAAGCTTCAAAATTCTCGCCTGATGCTAAGGCAGAAGTCGTTTCAGCATAAGCTCTTTTTGCCGACAAATAATCCATTGTCATAAACTCTGGAACGTGAACGCCTAAACCTTCTAATAAATCAACAAAGTATTTTGACCACGAAATAGCTACTGCGACGTTCGAAATGGCATATTCTAGGAGCAAATTCCATCCCAAAATCCAGGCAACTATCTCCCCCAAACTCGTGTAAGCATAGGTATAAGCACTACCAGAAATGGGTACAGTGGCTGCAAAACGGGCATAACAGAAGGCTGTAAACATACAGGCCATTGCCGTAAACACGAATAACATGGAAACGGCTGGTCCACCATTCGCAGAAGCCTGACCAATCGCCGAGAAGATACTGGCACCGATGATGGCTGCCACACCCATAAAGGTCAAATCGCGCACTCCCAGATTTCGATCCATCGAGTTCCCCTCAATGCTTTCAATCTCTAATTGATCTGAAATAATTTTATCGATGGATTTCTTGCGAAAAAAACTTGACCACATACGGTTTTGGATTGTTAATGAAGTGACAAAAATACATCTTTCTGAAAGAAATTCTAATTTGATTGATTTCGATTACCTTTGTGACATGTCAGTCGCTGTCGTTATCTTAAATTACAACGGTCGAAAATTCTTAACGGAATTCTTGCCTATCGTCTTGGAAAATACTCAAGATGCGGCAATTTATGTAGCAGACAATGGATCCTCAGACGATTCTTTAGCCTTATTAGCTTCTGATTTCCCTAGCGTAAACGTCCTTTCTTGGGACAAAAATCTCGGCTATGCGGGCGGTTATAATTATGCATTAGGCCAAATAAAAGCGGACTATTTCGTTCTCATGAATTCCGATATTGCGCCACGCAAAAATTGGTTAACACCTTTAGTTGCCTATTTCGAAGCCAATCCTTTAGTTGCCGCAGCACAGCCTTTTCTACTCGACTATCAAAAACCAGAGTATTTTGAATACGCAGGAGCAGCGGGTGGATTTTGGGATGCGTATGGTTACCCTTTCTGCCGAGGACGTCTATTTGATACGCTTGAAAAGAATGAAGGGCAATATAAAACATCCATCGTAAACTGGGCCACCGGTGCTTGTTTAATGGTTCGCGCATCCGTTTTCCATGCTGTAGGGGGACTGGATGACTACCTATTTGCTCACATGGAAGAAATCGACTTGTGCTGGCGAATGCAAAGAGCAGGATATAACATCGCTGCGGTAGCTGAAAGTGAAGTATTGCACGTGGGCGGCGGAACATTGAATAAGGAGAACCCTTTCAAAACCTACCTGAATTTCCGCAATAACTTAATTCTACTCTATAAAAATCTGGAGCCTTCTAAACGCTTCACAACACTATTCATCCGAATGATTTTAGATGGAATCGCAGGTATCAAATTCCTGACCGAAGGAAAGATTGGCTCCTTCGTTGCCATTTTGAAGGCCCACTATGGCTTTTATCGCTATCTACTCTTCGAACCCAAAGCGCCCGCTATCCAGTCAAATTGGATCAAAAGTTATACCGGAAACATTCTAGTAGACTATTTCCTGCGAGGCAAAAAGAAATTCGATCAAATCAAATTTTAGATATCCCAGACACTTGGGTTATTTCTTTGACGTAAATAGCGACGGATATTCATCCAAAAAGCTAATATCAAATAAATAATTACCGGGGATCCCATCGTGATAAACGAGGTATAAATAAAGTACAATCGAATGCTACTCGTGGAAATATTCAACTTCTCTCCTAAGCGAGTACAAACGCCAAATGCCTGATTCTCAACAAAAAATTTAAGCTTTTCCATAGGTTACTGATTGAACAAACAAATTTAGTCAAAAATAAATGCAAATGGCTCTTAATTGAAATAGTTATATAATTTATTTAAATAATATAATTATATTTTAAAATAATTGAATATTTATTTAAAAAGTCTTGCATGCAATTGTTTTCTTTCTACATTTGAGAGCTTGAAAGACTTTCGTCTGGATGGCATTAATATTTTTAACATTTTTTTTATGCAAACTGGTAAAGTAAAATTTTTCAACGAGACGAAAGGTTTCGGATTCATCGTTGACGATCAAACAGGTGAAGACATTTTCGTACACGTAACTGGCCTTTCAGGTGTTACTATCCGCGAAAATGATTCAGTATCTTATGAAGTTACTGACGGAAAGCGTGGCGCAAACGCTATCAACGTAAAGAAAATCTAATTTTTCTTTCGTTTTTTTGATTAGAGCAAATCAGTATTTTACAATATATATTTAGGTTTACCTACAAAAATTGCAACATTGATCTCTAGTTAAAGAGAAATAAAAAAAGCCTTCTTAACGGAAGGCTTTTTTTATGTATATGATTGAAGTGATTATCCTTGAATCCAAGCTATCACTTCGTCTTTCGTAGGCATTGCCGCATCAATCTTCAATTTCTTACGCATTCCACCTAAGTCATTAAATACTTTATTCGGGTTTGAAGCGTCTAATGCTTCTAAAGTTAAGATACCCATCTTCTGTAATGCCGGGATCCATACTTCTGAGATGCCTCTTTCTGCGAAAGCGGATTCAGAATCTACTTCCTTAATTACTTCTGGGCGCATTTGAGGGAAGAATAATACTTCCTGAATAGACGATTGATTCGTCATCAACATGGTCAAACGATCTATACCGATACCAATACCAGAGGTTGGTGGCATCGCGTATTCTAGGGAGCGGATGAAATCGTGATCCATCGCCATCGCTTCGTCATCACCACGTTCCGCTAGGGCTAATTGATCTTCGAAACGTTCCTTTTGATCGATTGGGTCATTTAATTCAGAGTAAGCATTCGCAATTTCTTTTCCGTTTACGAATAACTCGAAACGCTCTACTAAACCTTCTTTAGAACGGTGCTTCTTTGTCAAAGGAGACATTTCTACTGGATAATCCGTGATGAAGGTAGGCTGAATCAAGTTTGCTTCTACTTTCTCTCCAAATAATTCGTCGATTAGCTTTCCTTTGCCCATTCCTTTATCTACTTCCATTCCGAATTCCACACACTTAGCGCGCAATTCATCTTCTGACAAAGCATCAACATCCACACCGGAATACTGCAAAATAGCTCCAGATATTGTCAAACGAGGATAGGGTCCTGCAAATTCGATTTCGTTCTCCCCTACTGCGATTTTGGTTTTACCGTGCAGGCGATTCGCCACCGTTTCGAAGATTAACTCCGTCAAGTTCATCATCCAATTGTAGTCTTTATAAGCTACATAGAATTCTAACGAAGTAAATTCAGGATTATGGGTACGGTCCATTCCTTCATTACGGAACATTTTACCAAACTCATAAACCCCATCAAATCCCCCAACAATTAGACGCTTTAAGTATAATTCATTTGCGATACGCAAATAAAGAGGCATATCTAAGGTATTGTGGTGCGTCTTGAACGGACGAGCTGACGCTCCACCGTGTACCGCTTGCAACACCGGTGTTTCCACCTCTAACCAACCGCGTTCGTCAAACATCGCACGCATGGTCGAGATGATCTTCGCACGCTTGATGAAAATGTCTTTTACAGATGGGTTAACAATTAAATCGACATAACGCTGTCTGTAACGCATTTCTGGGTCAGAAAAGGCGTCGTAGGTTTGGCCATCTGCTTCTTTAACGACTGGAAGTGGCTTTAGAGCTTTGGAGAGAATCGTAAACTCGCGAACGTGAACAGAGATTTCCCCCATCTGCGTCGTGAACACATATCCTTTTACACCGATGATGTCACCGATGTCTAATAACTTTTTAAAAACCGTATTGTACAAGGTTTTATCCTCGCCCGGACAAAGGTCGTCGCGGCGGAAGTACAATTGAATACGGCCATTCGCGTCCTGAAGTTCCGCAAAAGAGGCATTTCCCATAATACGGAAGCCCATCAAGCGACCTGCCAAAACAACGTCTTGGAAGTTTCCAGACTCCGGTTTGAATTCTTTCAAAATCTGATCAGAATAAACATTCACCGGGTATTCCTGTGCAGGATAAGGATCAATTCCCATCGCCAATAATTCCTGGCGCTTTTGTCTCCTCAATAATTCTTGCTCACTTAAAATCATTTGAACGTGTTTTTACGAATGAACCACAAAATTAGCCATTTCCTTTGGGATTTAAAACTCTTAAAACTTGTTAATGGGGTTGTGCGAGCCTAATTTTCATTTAAATTCGCAGAACAAATTTTAAATCTATAAAAGCCAAATGGAAATGAATAATCAGCTTAAGTCGTATGCGATCATTGCATTAATGTCCAGTGGAGTCACTTTAGGTGCCTATTCTCTTTTTAATTTAGGAAACTCATCCGGATTCTCGGATGCTCCGTCCGCTTTCACCACTTCGGTTTCGAATCAAAACGTACCTGGCAACCCAGGCGAATTTACCTATGCTGCGGAAAAAACAACGCCAGCCGTGGTGCACATTAAAACAAAAATGGAAGTACGTCAGAGACAACAATTCTCGAGTCCATTTGACGACTTCTTCGGATTTGGAGATCCATTCGGTGGCGGTAGAAGACAGCAACAACAACCGCAAGAAGCCTCCGGTTCCGGGGTAATCATCTCTGCAGACGGATATATTGTAACGAATAACCACGTGGTAGCCGATGCTTCGGAGGTAACGGTTATCTTAAATGATAAGCGCGAATACAAAGCGAAGGTCATTTCAACGGATCCATCCTCTGATTTAGCGGTGATCCAAATCAAGGAAACGAATTTACCTTTCTTGACTTTTGGCGATTCAGACGCACTTCGCGTGGGCGAGTGGGTATTAGCCGTGGGTAATCCATTCAATTTAGAGTCAACGGTTACGGCGGGTATCGTTTCTGCCAAAGGTCGCCAGAACATCATCGACCGCGATAGTCCAGATGTAAACCCACTAGAATCCTTCATCCAAACGGATGCGGCAGTTAACCCAGGCAACTCAGGTGGAGCTTTGGTCAACTTAAAAGGAGAATTAATCGGTATCAACACCGCCATCTATTCTCGTACAGGTCAATTTGCCGGCTACTCTTTCGCCGTTCCTGTGAGCATCGTGAAGAAAGTGTCAGGCGACTTAATCAAATACGGTAACGTTCAACGTGGTTTCTTAGGAGTTCAAATCTCTGAAGTGAATGCCAAATTAGCGGACGAAAAAGACCTTAAAACAAATACCGGTGTATACGTGGGTGGTTTCTCTGAAAATTCAGCAGCAAAAGATGCAGGTATCAAGATTAACGACGTGATCGTTAAAATCGATGGTGTTGAGACTAAATCATCTGCAAAGTTGATGGAAATCGTGAGCAGAAAGCGTCCAGGTGAAGCCATTCAAGTAACGGTTAACCGTGATGGAGCTACGAAGGAATTCAAGGTTACCTTGAAAAACAAAGACGGCAACACCGAAATCGTGAAAGGCGATAATTCTCCTGAATCAGCGAAATCAGAATTCTTAGGTGCTAAGTTTGCGAGCTTGACTCCTGCTGAAATGAAGAAATTTGGGGTAAGTTCAGGTGTAAAAATCGCCGAAGTGTTGCCAGATGGCCGCCTTGAAATGTATGGCCTTGCGAAAGGTTCTGTCATCACTAAAATCAACGATAAGGTAATCAATTCTCCTAAAGAGGCGGTTGAGGCTTTAGAATCTAGAAAAGGCCGCATCAAGCTGGAAGGCGTGGATGTGGATGGATCGAGGTTTATCTACGTACTTTAGAGAGTAGATTATAGAGTAGATTATAGAGTAGAGAGTATAGATGTAAAGCATAAAGCACAAAGAATAAAGCATAGAGGTGGAATCGCCGGTGGCGATAGTTTTTGAAAGATTTTTCACGAATTCATCCGCGAAGCGGATACCAACTTTATACTTTGTGCTTTGTACTTTATTCTTTATTAAGTAGCCACTAAAAAAGCCGGAGTTTCTAACGAAGCTCCGGCTTTTTTTTATGCACTTAAGAAGATTATTACTTCTTATACGTTACTGTCTTCACCGCTTGGATGGTACGCTCGACGCTTGGAAGAATTTCTTCAATCAAGGTAGGTGCGTATGGAAGTGGTAAGTCACGTGAGTTAACGCGAACGACTGGCGCATCTAAGTAATCAAATGCCCAACGTTGTAAGTGGTAAGCGATCTCAGATGAGATAGCTGATAATGGATTCGCTTCTTCTACGACAACGCAACGATTCGTTTTCTTCACTGATTCTACCACCGTGATATAATCGATAGGACGAACAGAGCGTAAGTCGATTACTTCGCAAGAGATACCTTGCTTTTCTAATTCCTCTACCGCTGGCATCACCACACGAGAAAGCATTTTACCAAAAGTCACGATCGTAACCGCTGAACCTGGTTTTACAATGTTTGCTTTACCGATAGGGATTAAATATTCTCCATCTGGCACTAGACCTTTGTCACCATACATCACTTCCGATTCCATGAAGATCACCGGGTCGTTATCACGAATCGCTGATTTCATTAAACCTTTCGCATCGGCAGGATTAGAAGGAACCACCACTTTTAAGCCTGGGGTATTAGCATACCAGTTCTCAAAGTTAGAGGAGTGTTGAGAAGATAATTGGCCTGCATTTCCCGTAGGTCCACGGAAAACGATAGGGCAAGAATATTGTCCACCGGACATAGACATCAATTTAGCAGCAGAGTTAATGATTTGGTCAATCGCTACTAAAGAGAAGTTAAAGGTCATAAATTCAACAATGGGACGAAGGCCATTCGCAGAAGCACCTACCGCAATTCCACCAAAACCTAATTCAGCAATCGGCGTATCAATAACGCGTTCTGGACCGAATTCGTCTAACATTCCTTGCGAAACTTTGTAGGCACCGTTGTATTCCGCCACTTCCTCACCCATTAAAAAAACAGATGCATCACGACGCATTTCCTCTGACATCGCCTCACGTAAGGCTTCTCTAAACTGAATTTCTCTCATAAAAAAATGTAAATCTTGTGGGATTAACAAGCGGGTACAAAATTAGGCAAAAAATAGTCCATTTTCACAAAATCATGGTAATTTTGAGGAATCCTTTGAAGAAAAAATCCTATGTCAGTCGAAATCGCAT
>JAGWUO010000261.1 GCA_028868395.1 Cytophagales bacterium
TGGAACTCTAAAGCGTGGTCCCCACACCCCTTCTTCTGTCCCCTTACCCACCGAAATCACCATATTGATTTCCGCTCCTGCAGGCAGATTTAAGTGTTTTTTTACACGCTTTGCATCAAATCCTTCCATGGGGCAAGATTCAAAGCCCTCAGCAGCAATGGAAAGCATAAATGTTTGCGCGGCAAGTGCACACGATTTGTGAACCATGACGCGTTGATCCGCTTTACCTCCAAAACGCATCATTGGTTTTCGTAACCCCATCCAGAAACAGATGTTCCATCGAATGAAGGTAGAAATGCCAAAAATATCGTTGCGGTATAAGAGCGGAATAAGCTTGCCATAATACTCTAGGCCTCTCTTTTGCATTTTAGTTGGTTCCCCTTCGATGGAATCTTGGACTAATTTCAAGTTCCATGCGGCTCTCTGTTTCCAAAGGTCCTGGCGAGTGACGAAAACTACTAAGTGCGCCGTATCTTTTGCTGCGGATTGTCCCAGACAAAGCTGGTGGAATGCTTTCTTTTCCTCTTCACTTTTGATCCAATAAAACTCCCAAAGCTGCATATTGCTACTGTTAGGCGATAAAATGGAACGTTGTAAGCTGCGTTCGATGACGGCATCGTCCACTTTTACCGTGGGGTCATAGCGTCTATTAGAACGTCTTTTCTGAATTATCTCTTCGAATTGGGTGGAAAGCATCTCTCTTTTTTTATGCCAAATATAGCAGAAAATCCCTGCTTTTGCCTCTGATTTGATTACCTTTGTGGTTCGAAATAATTAACCCACATTTATATGCTTAATCTTGTTTTATTTGGGCCTCCAGGGGCAGGCAAAGGCACTCAGTCCGCAAAATTAATTGCGAAATACGGTTTAATCCATTTGTCTACAGGTGATTTATTACGTGCGGAAATCTCTGCAGGTACTACTTTAGGCTTAGAAGCGAAGAAATTGATGGATCAAGGAATCTTGGTGCCGGATGCGGTGGTGATCGGAATGATCGAGAATAAATTGAATGAGAACAAGGACGCAGCGGGTTTTATTTTTGATGGTTTTCCTAGAACGGAGGCGCAAGCTCAAGCTTTGGACAACTTATTAGCCGGTCATCAATTAGCGATCAATCACATGATTGCGTTAGAGGTGAGCGAAGAAGAATTAACGCAGCGTCTATTAGAGCGCGGTAAGACTTCAGGTCGCCCAGATGACCAAAACGAAGAATTAATTCGTAAACGCGTACAAGAATACGGCGAAAAAACGGCTCCAGTGGCCGGTTATTACGCTGCACAAAACAAATTCTCAGGAATTAATGGTATTGGCGAAATTGAGGAGATTTTCTCCCAAATCATCGCTATTATCGAAGCTTAATTAACACCATAGAATGACATCTAACTTCATTGACTACGTCAAAATCAATCTACGTTCCGGCCGAGGAGGAAGCGGTTCATCCCATTTTCGGAGGGAAAAACACGTGCCTAAAGGAGGACCGGATGGCGGCGATGGCGGTCGTGGAGGTCACGTCTATATTGTGGGAAGCACCCAGCTTTGGACCCTTATTCACTTAAAATACCAAAAGCATATTATTGCGGAAAACGGTAAAGGGGGTGAAGGGGGACGTCGTTCCGGTGCAGAAGGGGAAGATGTCTTCATCGAAGTGCCTTTAGGAACCATCGTACGGGATGCTGAGACTAACGAATTTCTTGCCGAGGTAACAGAAGAAGGTCAAAAAATCATGGTTTTAGCTGGTGGTCGCGGAGGTTTAGGGAATCATAACTTTAAATCCTCTACGAATCAGTCACCCCGTCATGCACAGCCAGGAGAACCAGGCCAGGATCTGTGGGTAGTGATGGAGTTAAAAGTATTAGCCGATGTGGGTTTAGTAGGCTTCCCTAATGCCGGTAAATCGACACTTTTATCGGTACTTTCTGCGGCAACTCCAGAGATTGCAGATTATCCCTTCACTACGTTAGTGCCCCAATTAGGCGTTGTCGAATACCGCGATTATAAATCCTTTGTGGTAGCTGACATTCCAGGAATTATTGAGGGGGCATCTGAAGGTAAAGGTTTGGGATTGAGATTCTTACGCCATATTGAGCGAAACTCAATTTTATGTTTTTTGATTCCTTCGGACGCTGAAAATTGGGGAGAAGAATACCGAATTTTAACGGGAGAATTAGAGAAATACAATCCAGAATTATTGGGTAAACGCCGGGTAATTGTGGTCTCTAAAATGGACCTTTCGATTCCTGAAATGGAAGAAGAAATGCGCGAAAGTTTGCCTAAAGATATTCCTGTCTTATTGATTTCATCGGTTACCCAGGAGGGAATTCAGTCCTTGAAAGATTTGCTTTGGAATACCTTATTGGATGAGAATAAAGACTTTGCGAAGCCTAAAGAAGCTCCCGCTGTCATCGATTTACCCGTGGTGAATCCCCTAGCGGATCAACTGATGGAAGATCCAGAAGAATTAGATTAAATCAGCTACTTGCTGCGCCATTAAGGCAATACCTTCTTGAAAAGTTCTAGGTGAGTAACCTAGGACTTTTTTTGCTTTATCGAGTACAAAGCCTGTACGAGCAGGTCTTTTAGCCGTTTGTTGGAAGGT
>JAGWUO010000262.1 GCA_028868395.1 Cytophagales bacterium
TAAAGCCATGGTTGCTGTCGCTTCGTCCCCGTGCATTTGGGACCAGGCAATCACCTGGATAGGTCCTTCGCCCCATTTTACTTCGTGGATGGGTCTTCCCTCTTCGGTTTTACCTAGTTCTCTTATGGCAAAATGGGAAGTCCATTCAATGATTAATTCTTGCCAAAGAGCCGCCGAAAAACGGCGTTTCGTCAAGCGATTTTCGCGGAAGGTGTCGTAGAGTTCGAAAGCTTTATTAAACATCAGTAACGGGGTTTAGGCAAATAGTCTGCCCAGGTTTGATTTGAGAATATTCCTTTTTTACCTGAGCCAAATAAGACTATCAGGGTGATGATAAAATAAATGAACCAGGCTGATGGGCCGAAAAGTTCCATACCTAAGAAGGTGGCGGCAAGCGGAGTTTTGGCAAGACCGCCATACAAACTGACAAAGCCGATGGCTGCCGATAGTCCAAGTGGTAATGAAAACCAAGACGCAAAACCAGACGCCGCATGGGACCCGATCAAGAACAAGGGAGTCGCTTCTCCCCCTTTAAATCCGAGACCTAAACTCAAGTTCGTCGCGAGTAATTTCCAAAGGGCAAAGTCAGGAGTCGCATTCTCGAAAGGGCGTACTAAAAATTCAGAACCGAGTCCGATGGTTTCATGAAACACCGGGATGCTTAGTACGCCGAACAAAATCAAGCCCGCGAGAATCCCTTTTAGAGGACCTTGTACGGGTGATTTGTCAAACGCAGAAATTATAATCGATTCTGAGCGCTTATAAAGGAAGGCGATTAAGGCTAAAAATAGGCCCATAAGCGCCAATTTCGCGCAAAATGAAGCCGAAAATGAGGGTAAAAAAATGGCCGGGTAAGAAAGATGTTTTGTGCCGTACACGTGGAGACTGACATAATTCGCGAAAAAGGCAGCTAAAAGACAGGCGGGGATGTGGCGAAAATTGATTTTGCCTACCTCACCTACTTCGAGTGCGAAAAAGGCTCCGGCGAGTGGCGTCCCAAAAACGGAGGCGAAACCGGCGGCCATGCCTGCTTTAGAGAAAATTTCAGAAGAGGATAATTTCTCTCCTAGTACGCGACCCATCGTGACGGCCGTTCCCTCTCGACCGACAGATGCCCCACCCAAATGGCTGAGCCAGGTAGCGGGGATGATGAGGTAGGCAGGAACGGAGAAACTTTGGAAAATTAAACCTATCAGAGGTAAGGCATATAAGTAGGAACCGTTGTGCTGAATCCAGTCGAGGCCGGCTAAAAATAGCGAGGAAAGGCTCCCTGTGGCGAAGGAGAGTGCGACCAATAGGCCTAGGTTCGTCAGAAATGCCTTAATTTGAGCCAAAACAACAATAATTTTGTTTCAAAGGTAAGAATTATATTTTCCCTACCTTTGTAAATCTACTACAATGCCAAATCCAATGGATGAATTTTTAAGTTTGGGATTAAATCCACAGCTACAACGCGCGTGTACCGCGGTGGGTTATACGAAACCAACTCCGATCCAGGAGAAGGCAATTCCTTTATTGCTGCAAGGCCACGATTTGCTGGGAATTGCGCAAACGGGGACGGGTAAAACGGCGGCTTATGCCTTACCTATCTTAATGCGCTGTAAATATGCGCAGGGAAAGAACCCGCGTGCCTTGATTTTAGCGCCTACCCGCGAGCTGGTGATGCAGATTCACAGCGTGATGATCGCATTGGCGCAGTTTACAGATTTGCGTATTTTAGCCTTGTATGGAGGATTAGGGCCAAAACCCCAGATCCAAGCCCTCGAGGAAGGGGTCGATATTCTCGTTTCTACGCCGGGTCGATTCCTTGAATTATACCGCAAGGATGTGATTGTGGTGAAAGAATTGAAATTCTTGATTTTAGACGAAGCGGATAAGATGATGGATATGGGCTTTATGCCGCAGATTCGTCAGATTTTGGAGAAAATACCTTACAAGAAACGGATGAATGGGTTGTTTTCTGCTACTTTCCCAGAGAAGGTGGAGAACTTGTCCCACGAGTTTTTGGAGTTTCCGATGAAGATCGAAATCACTCCGCAGGCTACGCCAGCGAGCCAGGTAACGCAATCGGTCTACGAGGCACCTAATTTGTTAACCAAATTACACGCGCTTGCCTATTTTATGCAAAACCCTGACTTTCATAGGGTTATGATATTTTGTCGTTCGAAAGATGCGGCAAATGAGGTGGAGAAATCCCTTTTGAAAACTTTACCGAAAGACCAGGTTCGCGTGATACACTCGAACAAAGGTCAAAACACGCGTATCAACGCGATGGCGCAATTCCGCGAAGGAAATGTGCGGGTTTTAGTGACGACGGATGTGGCGGCTCGCGGGATCGATATCCCCAAAGTTTCCCACGTAATCAACTTCGATGTTCCCTTGATTTACGAGGATTATGTCCACCGAATTGGCCGTACGGGTCGTGCGGAGGAGATAGGGGAGTCGATTACCTTTATTACTTTGGCAGAAAGCTACCACTGGGCGAAGATCGAGGAGATCATTCAGCAGAAGATCGAAATCGAGCAATTGCCAGAGGGAATCAAGATTGAAGAGACGCCGTTTTTAGAGCAACAAGATATGTTACGCGCGGTCGAT
>JAGWUO010000263.1 GCA_028868395.1 Cytophagales bacterium
CCTCTAAGTTTGAACCTACCCCTTGTTGGTATTTCACACGAGTCACGCGAGAAATCTCGTTCGCCAGGTCTAGGTTCGCTTTTTGTTCTTTCATGGATTCCAACGCATTCTTCATGGTGATGCTCGCTTGTGAACGTTGTAAGTCGATGGACGACTTTAACAAGCTGTAGGACTGGCGCACCTTTTGTAGGTTGTTTGCGGATTGAACGGCTTTGTATTTCTTCGAAAATCCGTCAAAAATCGGGATTTGCAAGGCCACCGTGATGGCTGCATTATCGAACCATTGTTTGGTCATCAAATCGCTGAAAGCATTGGCCCCTGCGTTGTAACCGTAGTTTGCATTTAATACCAAGCGAGGCAAAAATCCTGCTTTGATACTCTTCAAATCTAGTTCGGCTAGGTTCTCTTGTGTTTGCAAGATGGAATACTCGATGCGGTTTGTATAATTGAAATCACCCGCTGCGTTTGTGTTAAACGTTGCTAATTCCACTTTCTCTAAGCTTTCGCTCAAGCGTATCGGCTCTTCCATAGGATAGCCCATTTGGAACTTTAATAAAGAATAGCTCAATGCTTGAAGGCGCTCAATATTATCTAATTCCGTGCGTAAATTGTTCGCTTGCACATCTAAACGCTGCACATCAATTTTTTCTACGAAACCTTGCTTGTTTAATTCGCGTGTCTCTTTCAACAAGGTATCTAGGCGAGCCACGTTTAAGGCTAATAGCCCTTGGCGTTTTTCGTTTACTAGAATTCCGTAATAGGCTTTTGTCACATTCTCCGCCACTTGTTGCTTTGATTGTGTCACCGATTTTACGGCTAAATCCTTGTAAACAGAAGATGCTTTCAAACCTAACAAATAGGTTCCATCAAAAACCAATTGGCTTAATCCCACGTTAGCAAAACCTGAGTTTTCCACCCCAAATTTTGCCGCGATTAATTCTCCCTCTGCTGCAGCAGGATTGAAGATTTTCGCTGGGATAAACATACGTTGTAAGATAACGTTGTTTGTTAAGGCAACAGAACCATTGACTTGAGGAAGTCCCATGGCCTTGATCTCATTGATCTTTGCACTTGCGTTCTGCAAGTCGATTTGGCTATTCTTCACCTGTACCTGGTGTGCAATGGCATAGTCTACGGCTTGCTTTAAGCTGTAAGTCTGCGCATTAGCTACTAGGCTAGTGATTAAAAATAGACCGACGTAGATTTTTCTTAGGCGGATCATGATTTTAAATTGTTTTGGTAAGATGTATAAAGTGTTAAACCTTTTTCGGTCAAAATTCCTCGCATGAAGATATCCATCAGTGTGAGCTGGGTTTCGTAGAGGGATAATTTATTGTTTGGATAAAAATTAGGGTTGAATGCCAAATCGACTTCGGCCATTCGCAAGCGCGCTAGTAATTCGAAATCAATATCATTTCTGAAATACCCGAATTGCGCACCCTTCTTAAAGTCAGCAATCAAGTTTTTATGAATGCATTTTTCCCCGTGCTCGGTAAAAAGTTGAAAAGCTGTTGGGAAGTATTTTTGTATTTCGTACAACAGACGCGGATTCATCTGCATGAACAAATCCTTCGTCATTTCGAAAGACTTGAAAATCTTTTCAATGACGTTAGGGTAGAGTCTGTCTAATTCATCCCATTTCAAATCGTCCTGCACAATGAATGTTTGAACGACTTCATAGACCATGGAGTCTTTATCCGGAAAATGTTGATAAATCGTTTTTTTAGAAATCCCTAATTCACCCGCAATCGCATCCATCGTCACGGTCTTTACACCGTAGCGGAAGAATAATTCAGTTCCTTTTTCTAGAATGCGCGATTTCATTTGCTAAACCCGTTGATTTATCGGGTAGCAAAACTATGGAAACTTTCACAGACTACAAAGTTTTCTTGTATTATTTTAAGATTAACGGTCGGTTAAATTTGATTAACGGCCAAAATCATCCTGCAAACGGACGATATCCGATTCATCCGACGGATGCTCCACATCGGTATGTTGCCAAATCTCCGTCACCACTCCCCAGTTGTCTAAACCGACCAAACGATGACGCATGCCAGTGGGCAAGGTAATTAATTCACCTTCTTGATAAACACCAGGAGCAGATTGTTCATCCGTCTCCGAGATCACTACGCCAACTGGACCTGAATTCACCGTCCAAACCTCTGCTCTACGGAAATGGTATTGCCAAGACAAGCGCTTATCTGGTGCCACCACTAAAAACTTAGGGCTAAGTTTCTGAGTGATTTGAATCGCATCCAGGGAAAGCTGTGGGAAGTACTGAGCCGCAAACTTCGCCGCCTGTGACTCGTCTAACACAAAGAATCCTCCCCAAGGGCGGTTGTGGTCTTTGTCAATAATCGTATAACCTTGTGAAAGAATGTAAGCTTCGACTTGTGCGAAGACTTCAGAGGCAGGAGTGGATGCGCTAAAATTCATAGCACAAAAATAAAAAAAAGACGGGAGAGCGTCCCGTCTTTTCAGTTCTATTTATCGAATGGTCACTTAGAGTGTCCAGCCGTTGCGGTATTCGCGTTTCACGAATTGGTTCGCCGCATCGAAGTTCGTGATGCGCATGTTTTTCGCATCCCACTCTA
>JAGWUO010000264.1 GCA_028868395.1 Cytophagales bacterium
TTAACAGCGACTTATGGAAAATTAGATTCATTGAATTATGCTCACTTTCGCGATATCCGAGGACTATGCAAAGGCCCTCAAATTAAGGCCTTTGATCGCTTAGTGGAAAAGATTTTAACGAGTTCAAATTTTGGATTTATGGGACCAAGGCCAGGCCGTTAAAACTGCATTTTATACACCACATTAGGGAAGAAGCCTAATTGGTATTTCGTGTTGATGCTTTGGCTTTTATTGTCATAATTCTGCGAAAAAATATTCTTGTGATTCGTCACATTTTGCAAATCCAACGAGACCGTATGCGAACGGTTTTTATTCGCACTATTTAAGGTATATCCTACCTTGAAATCTACCCGGTAATAATTTTCATAGAAACTAGAATACTCCTCCGAAGATCGTTGTTCGCGACCAGTTGCTTTAGACTTCAAAAGGTCAATCGGAGTATAAGCCCGTCCACCTGCATTCGTATACTTTAAATCAATCGAAATTTTATTTCGACCCGTGCGACCTACCGTCCATTCTTTTCCTCCTAATACATTAAAAATATACTTGCCATTAAAGGCTGTATTTCGTTCAATACCATCGCTTGCGGTATATTTTGAATCATACAAAGAGGTCGTAAATAGGCCATAATACCCATCGCTGAAAAACTTCTCCACCGTTAATTCAAGACCATAATTCTTGCCTGTTCCTGCATTAACTAAGCTATCTTGTAAATCTGTTTTGAAAGTCGCACCTGTATTCAGCATCGAATAACTGCTAGCATACGACGTAACCGGAACATTATAAATGGACTGGTAATAAGCCTCCGTCTTAATTCTCCAATCCTTCCAAGGCTGAACATTATAACCTAAAACTAGGTGATGACTTTTCGTAAAGTCCAAACCTTTATTTGTGTAACTCTTGCTTCCGCTCGGGTTTGTGCTTGCTAAAAAATAGACATTGATCGGTTGCATTTGGGCATTCAATCCATAGCCAAAATTCAAACTACTATTATCCGAAGTCGCATAAATCAAGCCCAAACGAGGCTCCACAGATGTGGAATTATTCAACGAAAATAACTGGGTATTCAATCCCGCATTCATCGTCAACCTTTCGCTAACGTCGTATTTAACATGGGCAAAAGCTTGGGCAAGGTTCGTGCTACTATTATAATCCCAAAGCTGCAAATAGGAGTCGCTAGCCCTATTTTTGGTTTTATAATTCAAATACAAATCGATCACTTCGTTTCGAATTCCCACCTTGACAAAGGTTCTCGCATTTAGTTTGGAATGGTAAGTGGAACTAAAGTTATAGCTCGTTTGAGCTACATTATTTACCTCCTTAATAAAATCAAGGTTCTCATTCCGGTCAAAATCATAGGAGATTTGATCATTGCTAGAATAGTTTACTCCCAAGGTGGAGGTGATGTATGACTTTGATGACAATTGCTTAAAATGGTTCAAGCCTGAAATTCCTATTTTACTAGCGAAGTCGATCTGATTCCCATTCCCATATAAGCTATTCGAGCTTCCACCACTGATCCCAATTGTACTATTTGCTAAAATTCCAAACAAGGAGAATTTACCATATTTACTGGTGCCGCTCGCTACTTTGAAAGACAAGTCTTGGTAGGAAGGTAAGGCGGTGGTACCGATGTCGACACCCATTTTTTGAGCCACTCCTGCTAATGAATAGCGATATCCCACGACATAAGAAGCATCACTTTTCTTTGAAAATGGGCCTTCTGTCGTCGCTTCTAGACCCGTAATAACGCCCATTTGTAAGGTGGTCTCCCGCTTTTTATTATTCCCAGAACGAAAACCTAAATCAAAAACACCGGCCGTCGCATTCCCATATTCCGCAGGGAAAGCGGAGGTAAAGAAATCCGAATTTTTTAAGAGATTCGTATTAAGAGCACTTACGGCTCCACCCGTCGTACCCACAGAGGCAAAATGATTCGGGTTAGTCACATTCATTCCGTCGATTCGCCACAAAACACCCACCGGAGAATTCCCCCGTATTACGATATCATTTCGGCTGTCGTCTGGCGCAGAAACACCGGCAAAATTAGCTGCTAATCGGGCTGGATCAGAACGACCCCCTGCGTAGCGATTAACCTCTTCCATCGAAAACGTTCGTGCGCTGACACTTGCCAATTTATTGATTGTTCCGCCCTTGTTACTGGCTTTAACAACGACTTCGCTGAGTTGATTAAAAAGCTCCTCTAATTGAATATCTAGGATAACTTCTTTCCCAGATATCACAATCACATTAGGTAGCGTGACATTTTTATACCCCACGCTAGTAACCTTGATTTCATAACGATTAGGGGGAATGTTTTTCAAACTAAATTGTCCCAAACTATCCGTTGAGACTCCTTTTTGCAAGGACACAATTTGAATGCTTGCACCCGGAATGGGTGTTTGAGAAAGTTTATCAGTAATGACACCGCGGATAGTTTGGGTATTGTTTTGGGTGAATGCGTTGAATGAAATCAACAAAAGAATCGATAGGAAACGCCACATAGGAGGATAGTATTAAATGAATGAAGCAGAATTGCTTATTATTCACTTAGATGACCCTAGCTATGAATTCCTTCTTAGGTGGTTAAAAAA
>JAGWUO010000008.1 GCA_028868395.1 Cytophagales bacterium
GTTCTCCATAGTTCAATAACATTTGGAAGAAACGCGCATAATCATCCACATTACTGATGATATCTGTTCCACCCATGGCTAATGGAGTATTGGTATTTTTGTAATAATCCATCGTCATCTCAGTGGAAAACCCTAGCAATTTTTTCCCTACTTCGTCCGTATACACACTCTTTTTACCTGCTTTGTCTTGTGTATATACCTGAGACATATTTTTCCATTCATTAGATGGAACTCCCACAAACGTGCGAGACATTTTTAATGGGGCAAAAATCTCTTGACGTAAAAAGTCTGCAAAAGTGCGGCCATCCAGCACCTCGATCACGCGACCTAGTACCTCTAAGTTCATTCCATAGTTCCAGCTTTCGCCTGGTTCGTGGACTAAAGGTAATTTGGCCGTGGTTTGAGCGATGTCAGCTAAGGTTAATTTTGTTGTAGCTTTTGGAAAAGCGATCGTCACATTCGCGTTCAAATAGCCTTCACGTCCTAAATTGGAGAATGGAGGGTAGGCAATTCCGGATGTGTGCGTGAAAATATGCTTCATCAAGATCTTATTCTTCGCAGGACGCGTGATGAATTTGTGGTTTAATGTGTCGTATCCCACTAGAATCTGCATGTTGGCGAATTCTGGAAGGATAGTTTCTAATGGAGTATCCATCGTAAAAAGCCCGCGCTCGAATAATTTCAAGCCAGCCACTCCAGTGATGATTTTAGTCATACTGGCCATTCTGAACAGGTGATCTGTTTGCATCACTTCACCTGTTTCTAGGTTTGCTTTGCCAAAGGCTTTTTTATATACCACTTTCCCATGACGGACCACCATGCCGATGGACCCGGGGATGATTTGTTTATCACTTTGGGAAGCTAAAAAAGTCTCTACTCGTTGCAAGCCTTCTTTAGATAACCCAGCTTGAATCGGGTCACCAGAAGGTAAGTTTTGCGCGAAGACATTTAGCGCGAGGAATAATAATAGAATCAGTTTTTTCATAGTTATTTGACTAAGTAATTGCCTAATTGTTGATTATACCAAAGATTATCGTCGAAATCCTGTTCTTCAATGATTTTGCCATCTTTCATTTTGACTAAGGTCACTCCTGAAAGGTTCATTGGATTTCCTGTTTTATTGTGTTTGCCTTGGAAGTTCCAGTGCTTCACTAATTTATCGCCGTGTCCCCAAACATCAATGAATGTAAATTTTATATCACTAAATTGGAGTAGATAGCTATTGAATGCTTTCTTGAATCCTTCAATCCCTTGTGCCCTTACGGTTTCCTTTTGATTTAATAGTAAGACATCTGTAGCGAAATTTTTCTCATTTACTTGGTCAATATCGCGTCCGTTAAAAATTTTGTCCCAAACTGCAGTGTATATTTTGATATTTTCTGCCACGTGTTTTTCTGCCTCGAGTAGGTCTTGGCATTCTTTTTTGCTTTGGGCATTGGCTGTCAATGCGAAGCAAGTGACTAAAAGTAAAAGGTATTTTTTCATGATGTTTTATTAGTTGAAACTAAAAATACCATTTAAAAAGCAGGTCTGAGTCGATTTAAAATTCGGATTTGTTCCCTTTTGCGCAAAATGGAACAACAAATTTAATTCCCTTTACATCTTAGTATAACCAGATTATCTAAGACTAAATTACTACTCCAAATGAATTGGGCTGAACCGAATTGAGAGGTAAAATTCGTGTAGGCTGTTTTGGGCCCTACTTGTGCGCTGGTAAATACCGTTGCAGAAGGCCATGCGCTGAAGTCAAAATCCTTGGCAAACCAATTACTTGGAATTTCCCAATGCAAGGCAAAAGCCGCAGCTGTAGTATTGGGGATTGTAGTACATATAGCCGAATTTCGAAGGTTAGCAGTCTCGGTTACACATCCCACATTAGCTAATGGTGCTATATAAAACGTCTGTGCTTTCCAAAGACTAGAGGTACTTGTTCCATCGCTAAACTTTGCTACGAATCCGCCATCACCTGGATACATAGAATTAGATCCATTTAATTCCGTGCCTACACCCATGTTTTCTTCCCAGTCGATTAACTTAATGGCATATTGCACAGGTCTTTTGGCCTTAAACTTCACAAAACTTGAATTGAACGGGGTATAAGGCACCGGATCGACGCCTATTAGCTTTCCATTCACATACAATTCATAGTAATTATCTCCATAAAGAAATCCCGAGATGATTTCGCCATCTGGATCTACTTCGATGATAGGAGCTTTACTTGTATCGATTTGGCTAATGTTTGCTGGAGTGATTTTTGCACATTCATTGTATAAATCGTATAGCTTTGTCCCGGCCAAAAAATTATTTTCCCCTGGTAGAATCCAAGATTTCTTATCAGTTGATTCTATTTTTCCTAGGTTAGTTATGCGGCCTCCAGCACAATTATAGATCGCACTTTGGGTGATTGATCCTAAGCCCTGAGTTACTGAACCTGTTCCCGAATAGGTACTAGTAATCGGTGTTGGTGTAACAATTGAAGTTGTTGTGGATTCTTTACAGCTCACAATAAACAATAAAAGAAAGTAAAAGGATAGGCGCATGTTAGAACTTTAAATAAAAATTTATTTGGCCGTAAAATAAACTAGTCAAGTTCCGCTCTGAATAAGGCGTGTCATTAACGGTAGTGGTATTGATTACTCTTCCTCCGGCGGTGGTCGTGGTGATTTCGTTAGTAATGATGGGGTTTTTAGGCATAGCAAAAGTCGGTTGTACACTAATCCCATAGGTACTAGTTTCATAGGTTAATGGTAGGGAAATTTCGTATGCTAAAAAAGTAAACCCAGGATTAGTAACCACCGTATTGATCGTTGTATTAATAGGTAATACAGGTCCAGATTTTAAGCGATTAACTTTTCGGATATTAGTATATCCCTCGAAATAATTTAGCGTACTAAATACAGCATAGAAACTGGGAACAATTTCAAAATAATGATCTCCCTTTTCCCAAGAAAAAGTTCTTTCTATACCGGGGCTAATTCGAATATCGGAGTACCCTGATCCTTTCAATAGATCAAAATCTGAGGATAATTCTACTATGCCAAAGTCTTGAGTTAAAGTTCCCCCCACCGCAAAAGAAAGGTTCCCAATAAAAGAATCTGATTTACCATTGCTAAAAAACTTAGTGGCATTCACACTTCCCGATAATTTCTTATAGATGTCAAACTCATATTCTGCGTTTAATTCTAAAAAATCAAAGCCTTTATTAGCGCTATTTGAAATAAAATAGATATCAGAATTTAGGGTTAATCCATTCTCATTTTCATAGGTGAAACTGGGTATAAAATAGGTCATATTTAACGAATCAGATCGGCCATTAAATACATAGTTATTTAGATAATTCATTCCAACGGAATAGTTCGTGGATTTTACTTGTGAATAAGTAGTAAGGCTTAGAAATACAGTGAATAGAAGTACAAGTATCGTTCTCATTTTGTTATTTAATTGGGATTCCTTCCCAGGTTGTATTTGCTTGAATTTTTTCGCCTTTCATGACCAACGACAAGGCGGAAATTTTGCAATTTTCGCCTATTTCAGTTCCAAAAAGCAGAACAGATCTTGCTCCAATCGTGCTGAAATCCCCTACTGCAACAGAACCTACTTTCATAATTCGATCTTCAAATAAATGTGTTTGCGGTCCGGCATCTAAGTTAATTTCAGTGTAATTGCCTATTTGGACTAAATCAAACTCGGTTATATCTGTCGTGTCTAAGTAAGTCATTTTCCCCACTTTGACACCTAAACTTCTGAAAAACAAAGCAATAAAGGGGGTTCCTCTTAAATAATCAAGAAAAAATGGAATGGCCAACGACTCATAAATGGAAGTGACAGCTTCCGTTTTCCAAACATCCCAAGTCCACATCGGGTGTTGAGCAATTTTATATCTGCCTATGAATACCCATTTTAAAACCCACGTTAATATGAAGCATGGAATGGCTACCATTCCTAAATAATAGAAGGGGAAATAGAAGAATATTTCTGACCATTTGTTCTCCTTTAAAAGATCGTCTGTGTAGGCAATGAAAAAAATACTAAAAGCTAAAATGGCAGATTGCGGAATTAAAATCCGAATAAACTCAACAATTGCTCGTGCGATTTTCCGAATATAAGGTGGCGAATAAGTTAAGGAAGCTGGGTAATGACTTATTACTTCTCGGTTTGGTAATGGTCGAGAAGGGGATCCAAACCAGTCTTTAAAATTATTTTTTGACATTTGTTCAGGGCTAGGCGGAAGCGAAATGACGCCCACTAACATACTGTCACCCAAGGTATAACCTTGAGGAATGAGTGCACTATTTCCCACAAAACTTCGATTTCCAATTTGGGTGAAATCTAGTTGCAATTCTTGGTTTCTAACTTCGGTTTCACCGATGGACACATCATCTGCAATGAAACTTTCATTCCCGATTTTTAACAAGGAATGAGTAACATTAGTAGCGGTAGAAATTTCCGTATTTCGTCCTACTTTTGCCCCTAAAGCCCGGTAAATTCTGGAAATAAACACAGTCGCAAATAGGGGTTTGATTACTAAAAGAGAGAGACTAAATAATTGATCTAGGAACCATTTTTTCAAATAGGTTTTACTATAAATGGAATAATTGCCAGGTTGTAAATCTTTTTGGAAAATACGCGTTAAAAGAATGACCTCTGTTAAAAACAAGAGGATGTATAGAAAGGCGAAAATAGGTGTTTTAAACAAGTAGTAAAAGGAATACCAATCAGCTTGTTCATCTAAATAATAGAGACTGATAATCGAAGGGACAAGGGGTATTAAAACCAAAATAGGGAATAGGAAAACTAAAACCACAAAAGTGGCATAATAGCCAATTTTCACATTAAATGCGGGTTCTATTGCTTTTTCATAGGGTTCTTTTTTGCCGATTGGTTTTGCAGGACTTCCTTCATAAATTTCATAATCGGGAATCCTTTCACCTATTTTCAACATGGAAAGATCTTTTAATTCTCCACCGATTCCAATGTGACACGAACCAGAAACTACACAACTAGTACCTAAATACGCATCATTTGAAATATGTATTTTTCGAAGCTTTAGTTTTCCCTTTTCGACAAACGCATTATTCAAAACAACATGTGAACTTATGGTCACATTTTGGCCAATTTCAACTAGTTCTTCTACTCCAATTTCAAAATGACTTAATTGAGTTTTCGATTTAATATTTACTCCTAACGCGCTTATTAGGTGGGCATATAATGGAGTATTACTTAAAACTTCTTTCGGGATTAAAGAATAAAGCCTTTTTTGCAACCACCATCTAAAATAAACTTTTCCCCACAAGGGATAATCGCCTTCATTTAAGTTTCCAATGAGTAGTTTTTTAATTAGCCAAATAAGTAAAACGGAAGTGGGGACGACCGTACAATATAGGATGACCGCGAAAAGTAGGGGTAGTAAATGGCTCTCTAATTCATTGACTGCCATATAATAACCTAAAAAAGGGATGAAAATTTGGGCGGCAACGATACCGAAAATGAAAAACAACGAAATCAGCTGTGCAAATCCACAAAGAATATAGTTTATTCTACTAGGAATGCTTGTTGCTTCCACTTCCTTTTGCTCACCCTTTTTGCCCTCCCAAGCGCGTATAAGTGAATTTAAAGGTCTGTTTTCATATACATCCATAATGGATATTTGTTCGAAACCAGCGATTTCCCTTACTTGTGAAACAAACTGAGCCGCCAGCATCGAATATCCTCCCAAATCATCAAAAAAATCATCCGACTCTTGGATGGTTTTTCCGGGGAATAAAGTGTGAAGTGCTCCATAAATAGGACCATCCTCATTGATGACGGCGATAGGTTTATCAAATGCTATGGGATTAGGTAATTGCTTTTTGTCCACTTTACCGCTAGGTAAAAAAGGAAAAGATTCTACCAGCTCGAAAAAACTCGGAATCATGTAATTGGGTAATAATTTACTTAGTTTTGATCGAACGTCTGTTTCGTCAAATTGATTGGGAATAATATAGGCAACCAGTTGATCCAAATCATGCCATTTTTTGACGGCAAGAACAGCCTGCTTTACCTCTGACAAAGCATTTAGTTGTGCCTCAATTTCTCCTAACTCAATACGGTATCCCCTCAATTTAATTTGGTCATCTTTTCTACCTAATACGATGAAATTACCTTCTTTGGTCATTTTCGCATGATCACCGGAAAGATAGATTCTATCTCCAATCATGGATTCGAGGGATGTGGGTTTAGGAAGGAAAGCTTTTTCAGTTAAATCAAGCCTATGTAAATATCCAGCACTCACGCAAGGGCCACTGACGATCAGCTGTCCTTCTTCACCGATATTCACTGGCTCTAAGTTTTCATTAACCACTGCCATACCGTAATAAGGCAATGGTTTTCCTACCGTTATCTCATCTCCAGGATTCAAAATCGTCATACAAGAACTAACAGTCGTTTCTGTGGGGCCATAACTATTGTAAAAAAGGCGATTTGGGCGGTACCATTTATGAACGATATTTTGATTACAGGCTTCACCCCCTGAATTAACCAATCGAATACTAGGTATTTCAGAATCTACAATGGCTAAAAGACTGGGTACAGCATGTAAAATGCTGATTTCATTTCTTGCCAAAAATCCATGCAAGGAATCAATCGATTTCGCCGTTTTTGAATCTGCTATAATGATGGTTGCTCCTACAAGAAAACTCAACCAAGTTTCCTCAAACCACATATCAAATGAGACGGAGAAACCTTGATACACCCGGTCCGAATTTTCAATTTGTAAAACCGTATTTTCTGACTGGATTAAGATGGATATTTGTCTGTGCGTAATAGGTATTCCTTTAGGTTTCCCAGTACTTCCAGAAGTGAAAATGATATACGCTAAGTCGTCAGGTCGAGAAAAATTAATAGATTTAGTTAAAACTCCTTTAGTCGGTTGAATTGACGTTATGGGTGAATTAAATTCAGAAAAACTCAGGCAATAGCAGATGCCAATTTCTGAAAATATTGATTCAAGTCTTTCTTTAGGAGTTTCTATGTCAAATGGCACATAAGCTAATCCTGATTTTAGAACACCTAAAATAGTGGCATGTAAGAGGATACCTCTTTCTAGATAAACTCCTATAATGCTTCCTTTAGGGATTTGAAGATCGAGTAATTGTTGAGCTATGGCATTACTCTTTTCCTCTAATTCTTGATATGAAATGGATTGATCATTAAATATACAAGCCTCTTTATGGGGAAATTTTTTGAGGGTCTCCGAAAACAAATTCAGCAATGTAGTATCCAAATTCACATTTGGATTTTCTTCAGGGCTGGATATTGATTTGAAAGGCATGATGAAACTAAATTAAAATAATTTAAATATAATTTTCTAAATAAGAATTATAATTTTAGAAACTCAAAGCACTTTGTCATTCTTTTATGAAAAAAAGTATATCGCTATTTATTTGTTTAATTTTTGTCACTATTCAGCTTTTTGCACAATCCTCTTTAGTTCATAAAGCTGATCAGCTGCTTGAAAAAGCCCGTGTTTATTCTGTTATGGATAAACGCCAAATTCCACCAAGCGGAGACAAGCACGATTACATGAGTCAAGGACCCTATTGGTGGCCGGATACGACTAAAAAAGAGGGCAAACCCTATATTCGTCGAGATGGAGTGCGCAATCCGGAGATAGATTTAATTTCGGATTCGGAAGAGATGGATTTAATGACGGATGATGTGGTTTTGCTGACCATGGCCTTTGAAAAAACGAAGGACGAGAAATATGCCCGATTTGCATCGAAATTAATAGAAACGTGGTTTTTAAATCCGTCGACCCGCCAAACGCCTCATTTGAATTTTGGCCAAGGAATTCCAGGAATCAACACAGGGCGCGGAATTGGGATCATCGAAACGCGCTTGCTGTATAAAATTACGGATGCAGCCACTCGCTTGAGCACTTCGAAGACTTGGACGGCTGAAAAACATGCCGACTTGAAAGCTTGGTTTAGTACTTATTTGACTTGGCTTCTAGAAAGTCCTATCGGTTTAGATGAGGCAGACGAACACAATAACCACGGTACTTATTATGATGTGCAGGTGGTGAACTATGCTTTGTTTGTGGGTAAGGATGAGTTAGCAAGAAAACAGCTAGAGGTCACGAAAAAGCGTATCGAATCTCAAATTAAACCGGATGGATCTCAACCCTTTGAAATGGCAAGGACAAAATCACTGGGTTATTGTGTGATGAATTTGACAGGGTTCTTCTTGTTAGCGGATTTGGCAGATAAAATAAAGCTTGATCTTTGGCGCTATGAAAGTCCATCCGGGGCGAGTTTAGGGAAGGCTTACAAGTTTTTAATGCCTTACCTTACGCGTGAAAAAGCGTGGCCACATCAGCAGATTGTTCCCTTTGATGAGAAGGAGGGGGAGGATTTGCTTAGTAAAGGCACAAAAATGTATCAATAAATGGAAATTTTCTCAATCATAATCGATCAATTGAAAGGCTTTTTGAATTACCAGGGCCTGGTGGACCTGATTCAAAAAGGGGATTACGCTGTATTCAGAACGTATGATGGAATCGTGCAATTGATTGCACCGCTACTTCCTCTGGTATTGATTATTGAGTTATTAAGAGGGATTATTTTTTCCAAACTCAAGCTTGTCGATTACAAGATTTCTTTTTTTACCTACGTGTTTAATTCAATCATTGGTCGTTTTATTTCGATTGGGATGACCATGTATTGCATTGGTTTATTAGAAGGAAAATCACTTTGGATTTTACCCATGAATGCCATAGGCTTCGTCCTGGGTTATGTTGCCTGGGAGTTTGGGCATTTTTGGTACCATTTTTTAGCACATAAAGTTCGTTTGTTTTGGTGTTTGCATTCTACGCATCATGCTCCATCCGCCATGAACTTGTCCATATCATGGGCACATTTCTTTTTAGAAGGGCCCTATGCGGATATTATTCGGACCTCCATTTGTATGGTGCTAGGTGGTGTGCCTCCTGTGATGTTATTTGCCATCATGTTTATCGATGGAACTTGGGGCTCATTCATTCACATAGGGGATTCCCTGATGAAAAAGGCGGATTTAGGGGTGATAGGAAAGTTTATTTTGACCCCATCGCATCACCGGGTTCACCATGCAAAGAATCTGAAGTATATGGATACAAATTATTGTAACCTCTTAAATATTTGGGATCGTATTTTCAAAACCTATCAACCAGAATTAGCAGAGGAAAAAGTAGTTTATGGCATTACGCGAGACGTAGATCCTCGTAATTTTAGCGATGCCTATTTTGGAGAGATTATTCTTTTAGCTAAAGACGTTTATCGGGCTCCTGGTTTAGTCAATAAAATCAAATACCTTTTTATGCCACCCGGATGGTCTCATACGGGTGATCATAAAACGGTCACGGCGATGCGGGCTTCTCAGATCAATGATTTGTCCAAATGAGTCCAAATACCAAAGGTATGTCGCTCGAAAGGTTGAAAATCAGCTAATTAGCAAATTTGCTTTTTGGGCGAATCTTGCTTAACGGTTTTTAATCGTATATTGAGTGGTAATTGTTCTAAAAATATGCCGGCATCCATTCCGATCAGTATCCATGAAAAAAAATGGCTTCTTAAGAGTATTCAGGATGTCTTTGACATTCAAATCATAGATGCCTATTCCTGCCAAAAACTCTCAGAGGCGCTTCAGCAGCGGGCACGAATTTCCATATCGTATAATACGTTACGGCGGCTTTTTGGGATTATCAAAGGTCCCACACATGCTTCTCGATTCACTTTGGATAGTCTCTGTAAGGGATTAGGCTATGCAGATTTTGCGAGCTTTAAACAGTCGGTGAATCAATTTGAAAAAGATTTCTTTAATGAAATGCTTATCCTGAATCGCCTCCAAAACCGCCACGACGACCAGGATATTTTGGAAATTGTTCGCCAGTTTGAATTGAAGACATGGGACGATGTCTATCAATTGAAGTCCATCATTGATTTATGTTTAGAAACCGAGAACTTCGATTTACTAACCCAAATTTTTGGGCTGAATTTTGATACAGATGATCTGCAAGTTACCTGGCGTTTGTATGTTTCTTTTCAGTCCATCTATGTCCAAAGCTGTAAAAATAACCTTCGTGTCATTGAGTACATTAAAGCTTTGCTGAAAACGAATGAACTAGCGCAGCGCATTTTATTGCAATTGTTTGTCGAGGAAGAATGCTTACAAGGCTATTATGGTGAATGGTTAGAAGCTACTTCAGAGAATTTAGTAGCTGATATGTCGGTATTTAAAAACGCTATGCTTTGTCAGCGTGCTTTTGAAAATAAAGATTTGGAGTCTGCGAAAAACCATTTAAGCTTGAGTAAAGAAGCTTTTTTCAACAGTTCGGCTTATATGCATCCCAATTTAAAGGGACGAATTGCGGCATGGGATTTTATATTGTGGGGAAATCAATCGAGTTTTTATGATTTCTATACGGGGATGGATGCCTTTTCAGATCGGGTCTCTTTTCTGGTTTTTTTCTATCGACTCTTACAAGTTTATCACGGTGATATTAGCCAATTCGATGCTATTGTAGCCTTTGAGGTGGATGAACAAGCCTTCTCTTTTTCCTTTCCAGAGAAACATAATTTGAATAAAATCTATCTGTTGAAGGCCTACTATTTTTTACAAAAGGGGAACCAGGCAATGGTGCGCGAGTACATGTCGAAATTGAATTTGCGCTATACGTATAGTGGGGACAAGCGCTGGGTGGATGAGCTAGTGGCTAAAATTAAGGCAACATGGTAGGTTTTCTGTTTATTTTACTAAGTTCTACTGCCTTTGGGTTTAGTAATGCCTATTGGAAAAAAGCGATTCAAGGCTATTCTTTTTTACAAATCATTTTTGTTCGAGGACTCTTCACGACCTGCTTCTTTGCGGTTTGTGCTGGGCTAGATCGGGAATATGGATTGTTCCAAAATTGGTTAGGTGTTTCACCTGATTTTACGTGGCAGCAATGGAGCCTGAGTTTTGGGCTGTGTCTTTTTAGTGCGTTTGGGCTCTATTTTTTTGTTCAAGCGATGCAATCAAAAGCGGTCGCTCTTGTGGCTCCCATCTCGTCGATTAACCTTTTTGGCCTATTAACCACGGTTTTTATACTGGGGGAATCTTGGGGGTTACCTTCCAGTTTCGCCTTGGTTTTTGTTTGTCTAGGATTGTATTTTCTGTTTCAAAAAGAGTTTCAATTTCATGGAATTCGTGCCCTTGGAAGTGCAATCAGAGGAGGTTTGCTGAGTTCTTTTTTTTGGGGAGTCTCTTACACCTTGTTCAAATTTCCGGTGGCTTGGTTAGGCGTATTGCCCTTCACACTCTTGCTAGAAGGAAGTGTCACTTTACTAGTAGGGATATTTTTGCTTTTTCAACAGCAGGCTTGGCAAAAAATTCCCTGGCGACCCATCTTGGTATTAGCGCTATGCGTCATTCTAGGTTCCACTTTTTTGCATTTGGCTTTTTCCAAAGCAACGATGACCCAAATTATTTTTGTCAGCAAATCTCAACTCGTTTTGACCTTGCTTTTTGGCCAAATCCTTTACAAAGAAAAGCTTAGCTACAAGCAGTGGTTAGGGATCGCGTGTCTGTTAGGGTCAATTTATGTCATTTACTAAAGCATCATCGCTAGGTAACTTTTAAAGCCAAAAGCCTCCTTAGGTCTTAAATGCCGAAGCGAACAAAAACGGTTTTTAGTCAGGGCAATGAAGGTGTCAGCTAGTACTAGATTTTCGATTGTCCTCACCTGAACCACGTCATTTACCGGAAAGGTATTCACTAGTTTTTTCCATCGGAATAAGCGTAGCGAATACACCTCGATCATGCCATCCCGAATGATGACTTCGCGGCCTTCTTTCCCCATTAATAAAACGTAAAAAGGACTTTTGCAGAGATAGTGTTTTGTTTCCATAGCGTTATAAATTCTATGGAATAAAACTACGCTAACCGTTTGATACATCCTTTGGCCAAATAGGGCCAAACGTGTTCAAACGAGTACAACTTTACTCATAACAATCCATCCCTATCGGCGCACCATCCGGAATCACCGGCGTCTGCATCGGTTTCCAATCCGCTGGATTGGCTTTGAATTGATCAATAGTCTGTACTAGGTAGGCCGCAAAAGCACTGGTCTTTTTGCTATACACTTCTCTAATTCCTTTCACAGAAGCGTTTACCTCTGCCGCCGCTAAAGGGGAAATCGTAGGAGCATTCAATACGTTTAATAGGGATGAAACTACTTTAAAGTTAATGGTCTCCTGTGTGGCTTGTAAATAAGGATCTGAATGGGAGGTATAAAGGGTGGCTTGTAATAAAGTGCTTAATGTCTCAGAAACTCCTAATTGCTGGGTATTCACCGCTTTATTACCTGCTAAACGAGATAAGCGATCCGGATGCAATAAGAAGTCCAATGTGAAATCGGCAGCAGATTCTACTGCGCCCATCGGATCAAAGGTGATGCCGGTTTTGCCTTTAAACGATTCGCGCGTCCGGTCATTGTTAAATGCGCGTGGAGGGAATAAAGCTAATTTATCTTTGGGAATCGCTAGCGTCCGTGCGTCTAACGTTTGGGTCACCGCTTTTAACGCTTGTGTTTGTAAGGCAACTGAAGCCGGTTCTACAACCAATTCCTTGCCGCCTCTTACCGCATAATTGTATTCGGATCCTCCAATGATTTTCGTGGTCGCTTCAGTCTGGTAGCGGTGTAAGAAATACAGGGGAACGAAGACGTCTTCCAGGTGTGAATAGGTTTCGTTGGGGCGGATATTGTTAACGGAGAAATTAGCGATCGCTTTTTTGCGCACCGCTAAAATGTGTTCAAGTTCGTCAACGATGGTTTTTCCGTTGTCCCAAAGGTGAGCATAGATATGTGCCCCGCCCGGGTTGCGCGCATCGGAGTCAGTGATGAATCGAAGGCCTTTGGCATAGGCATTATCAATTACCTGATTTAATTCGGCTTTCGTTTTATGATCTCCATACGCATAGTCAACCGATACTTTGTCCCAATCTCCAATTTTCGTGTCATA
>JAGWUO010000342.1 GCA_028868395.1 Cytophagales bacterium
TTGGGTTGTTTTGTGTACTAGGTACAGAGAACAAGATTGTTGAACCAAATGGAGCTGGTTGATCGTATACGTTTTTGATCGCACCCCAAGGAGCATCATTACCTACAGTCGCCCAGTTAGCACGTAACTTACCTGAAGTCAACCAAGGAAGATCTTCGATGTGGTGAGAGAATAACCAAGAAGCTGAACCTGAGTAGTAGTTATATTGGTTATTTTCAACTGGTAACGTAGATGACTTATCACGACGGATAGTACCATCTAATGTTAAGAAACCTTTGTATGTTAAAGTTAAACCTCCAAACATACCGAATACTTCACGTGGAGAATATCCTTCAATTGCTGCAGCTACGGTACCTTTTGAGTTAGCCACTGAATATAAACCTGGAACGATCAAACCACCATTAGTAGCAGCAGAAATCGAACGAGTATACGACTTACGTAAGTTCAAACCAGCTAAGGCTTTCACGTTTAAGTCTTTGATCACATCTTTATCAAAGTTAGCCATCAAGTCATAGTTCGTTTCGTTAAACGTACGATCTAAACGAGAATATCCCGCTACTGCTTGAGAACCTACCGCAGTACGCTCTTCTTGCAATTCATTGTACGTATCTACTGTGATACGTCCTAAGAATGATAAGTAAGATGTTGCTTTGTAATCCAAAGAAGCATTACCAAACATACGTGTACGTGTATCCGTCTCGTAGTTTTGGAAACGAGTCCAATAGTAGTTATCCGTATAGATAGGCTTTAAACCAGCCGCAGATGATGGATCAGCCCAGTTCCAAGTAACGTTTTGGTTGTTACGGAAGTAAGCAGACTTTTGATCTTGGATATCTACGTTCGTTTGATACCATTGACGGAAGTTTTGGTTAACGTTACCTCCAGAATAACCTGAACCGTAACGACCTTTACCATCTACGATAGAGAAGTTAGCCGCTGCATTAGCCGTTAACTTATCGTTGATTTTATAAGAACCACCTAAGTTTACGATGTTCTTAGTAACTACTGAGTTAGGTAAAGTACCACGCTCTTCGTTACGTGTAAATCCTAATTTGAAAGTACCTTTATCATTCGCACCATCTAACATAATGTTAGTGTTGTTTGAGATAGCAGTCTCATAGAACGTTACTGGCGTATTTTTCGCCGCAGCCCAAGGGCTAGTTTTCATGTAGTTAGGACCTGCTGGATCAAATGAATCCCAAGTATAAACAGGACGGTTGTCAAACTTAACACCGTAAGAAGCATCTTCAGATGTAGGGACAACGTAATCATTTACACCGTCACCGTTTGCATCAAAATAGAAGAAACCATCTTTTTGATATGGATCAGAATAACCTGCACCATATTGATTTTGGTAAGTAGGCATTGTCGTTTTATCGATTGTTCCTACCGTTAAACCAGCGTTAATCGTTAAACCTAAACCGCGCTTAGCTTTCTTCGTTGTGATCATGATCACACCATTAGAGGCACGTGAACCGTATAGAGCAGTTGCCGCAGCACCTTTCAATACCGTCATGTTTTCGATATCATCTGGGTTAATATCAGACGCAGCGTTACCATAATCATAACCACCACGACCTGTTTGTTGGTTACCCGAGTTTTTGTTCGTGTTATCCACTGGAACACCATCCACTACGAATAATGCTTGGTTGTTACCAGTTAATGATTTGTTACCACGAACTACTACGTTAGTAGAACCACCAATCGCATTACCTTGGATGATTTGTAAACCCGCTACTTTACCAGATAAAGCTTGAATCGCATTACCAGTACGTACACGTGTTAACTCTTCTCCTTTAACTTGCTGAGCAGCATAAGGTAATGAGTTCTTAGTACGAGTAAGACCCAAAGCCGTTACCACAACCTCGTTTAACTCAGATGCATCTGAAGCTAAAACTACGTTGATTGAACTTTGGCTTCCTACTGAAACCGTTTGTGGCTTGTAACCCACAAAGCTAAAAGTGATTGCAGCACCATCACCTACTGTGATTTTGTAAGTACCATCTGCTGCTGTGGTTGTACCACGAGATGAACCTTTTAGGCTGACACTAACTCCCGGAAGAGCCGCACCATCCTCTGAAGCTGTAACCTTACCGGTTACTTGCCTTGTTTGAGCCATTGATGTGCTAAATACAGCCAACACCAATACCCCAAGGAGTAATAGTTTTTTCATGTTGTTGAGTTTAATTAATGAAAAAATAATAGAATAAGTTAGGCAAATTATGAATTTTCCGATACTCTGCCAAACAAAAAGCAAAAAAAAGAGGCGCCGTCTCATGACAGCGCCTCTTTCAAACAGAATTTAAATATTCTTATTTAGGATTTTTAGTAGGTGCAGAACCTGCGCCAGCTGGATTATTAGCTAACTCATTATCTGGAACATCCCAATAATCTAAATAACCATATTTGATAGTAGCGTTCGTAGAGATAGATGAACCATCTTTAGAGATAACCACCGCACCTGTGCGACCATTATCCAAAACGCCCCAACGACGAGCATCGTAGAATGATAAACCACGGAAAGCTAAAGCCACACGGCGTTCTTTACGTAATTCTTCTTTCACTACAGCTGCATTTGTAG
>JAGWUO010000265.1 GCA_028868395.1 Cytophagales bacterium
CAATTCGACACTTTTTCTCCATTAATCACTCCTTGCTCTAAAGCTGGACGGAAGTGAATTCCTCCATACAAACGAGAAATAGACGCCTCATCTGCCGCTTGCTTAAAGGACGTAAATTTACGTGGCGGCAACCCATAAGGTATCTCCGTGGAATCATTAAAGACCACATTATCACCATATAATTTAGTCAAAACCGTAGCTGCTGCACTTGAAATAGTACTATGTCCAGACGTATATTCCGGGAAGGGAGGTGTCTGTAAAATCGGGATCCATTTCTTATCGATGCTGTTATTTATGACGGTCTCTGGACGAATTCTTACCGAGCGGTATTTCTCATCCCAACATGAAATAAATCCATCGAAAATAGACATCGAAGTCATCACAAAAGCTTCCGCCACCTGAACATGTGTTTTCTTTAATTGACGTGAAACTTGTCCCACAATTCCCATCCAGTGTCCACCTGGCGACATCTTTTTAGTTGCAAACATCGCGTGACCTGTAATATTCATTTTAAATGGATTGCAATCCCAGAAATTAGCAATATTACGCTGTTCTTCCGTCAGATTTTTGACCGTATTATAGGATTCCATCACCTCTTTATAATACGGTGTTCCAGGAGTCAAATCAAACTTAGATGGCACTGGAGCCTGAAATTGTGATGAAGAATCCAATCCAACTGGACGAATTTTAGTCCAGAACGGTTCCACCGCATCCATATAAGCTGGAGGAGTAGGTGTCCAAGTTCCTGGTTCATTCGTTACCGTAAAACGGAATCCGCGCGTTTGTTTGTAATTATCTTTTGCTGCGTACTTAAAGACAGATTCCGCTATCGAATCACCCAACGCAATCGAACGCTCATACACATCATCCGGAATACCCGTTGCTCTGTAATCTTCCTCTAATTTCTTATCAAATTCCTCGTATAATTCTTGCGCAAAGGTCAACTTCTTCCCCATCGTCAAAAATGCACGAGTGGAGGCTAACGGATAACAATATTCCTTGCCCTTTTCTGGTTGTGCTACTTTTTCAAAACCATTGATTTGACCTACTAAAGATTTATATCCTTTTTCTCCATGAATAGCTGCCTCATAACCCGCAATACTAGCATACATGTAAATACGAGAAGAAACAGGAGGGGCAAAAATATCGTGAATGATACTTTCTGTGAGCATCACTTCCGCACGAATTAAAAACTCTGGATTGGAAGCTGCTTTTTGATAGTCTTTATTCGAGCTAGAACAAGATGCTACGAACAATACAGCGAAAACGAATAGTATTTTTCTCATGTAGGGTTTGATTAACCTAACAAAGGTACGAAAATCAAACGTAAATTGACTGACGAAAATCAGGATCTGGCCAAAATTTCTTCCGCTGCTTTTCTCCCTGAAAACAGGGCTCCCTGCAAGGACGGAAATTCCAAATAATCTCCTGCTAAAACGATGCCATTTGCTGCATTTTTAACAGTCTCATAGGCCTCCACTTTTTGCAAGGAATGCGGAATATCAAAGCTTTGAATTAGGGTTAATTTTATGCCAGGCAATTGTTTTTCTAATGCCTCTTTAACCTCTTTTTCCGAACTACCTTGCAGGCTTGTCGCAGAATACAATGCTTTTCCCTTAGGCGCTAATTCGGGATTTACATCAGTTAAACAGGTAAAATGAAGTAAGTGTTGCTCTCCTACTAAGCGTAATAATGCTGGTTCTTTTTCAGTCTTTTTCGCTGAAAAATAAACTGTTTTAGATGCTAAGGTTTCAGGTGTCTGTACACCTAAAATCTTTGCAGCAATTGGTAAATCTACCGCTAAAATAACCGCATCTCCTTCTATGATTTCACCCGATTTAAGGGTAATACTTTTGGCAGAAATAGCGATAATTTCTTGATTTAATTTTACTTTTTCTGCAGGCAAATGTGAGGCCATTTGATCTGGAATAGCCTGCATTCCACCCGCAGGAATCGCCGCATTTCCATACAAAAACTGCTGTAAATAATAGAAAAATAAGGAGGCTGGTTGAGTCAACTTTTCTTGTAAAAATACCCCCTGAAAAAATGGGATCAGGAACTCGTTCTTGAACCGATCGGAGAATGAATAGGATTCGATTAACTCCTGCGTCGTTTGCTTATTCCCATCTATTGCTGGCACATCACCTTGTAATCTGAACCAGATTTTGGCTAATGAATAGGCATCTTTAAAGGTAATAATATCAGATGAAAACAAATCAAAAGGACGACGAAGCGGGTTGAAAAACGCTTGATCTTTCATCTTTGCACCCGATTCGAAAAAATATAACTGCAGTTTTGAAAGATCTAAAGAGCGCTGTACTTCCGGATAAGAGGTTTGCAGTACTTGAAAACCACGGTCTAAAATAAATCCATCTTTCTTGGTAGATGAAACTCGTCCTCCTAAACTTGCTTGCTTTTCAAACAAAATGAAGTCTGTGTTGTTTTGATGTAAAATATTGGCTGCTTGCAAACCGGCAATTCCACCACCCACAATTAAGATCGGTTTCATAGATAAATTATATTTTTTAAAACACTGCAAAAT